>CALAKR010000088.1 GCA_937923225.1 uncultured Aquabacterium sp.
AGGCGGGCAAAACCGCTTTCGTGCCTTGCGCCTCCTGCCATCAGGTGGGGCGCTCTGCGCGGGCGGCCTTCGGGCCTCAGCTCAATGCCCTCTTCGGGCGGCGCGCCGGCAGCACCACGGATTACCGCTACTCGGCCGCGATGAAGCGCTCCAGCATCGTCTGGACCGAGCAGACGCTGGCCGCCTACATCCGGGATCCGCAGGCCGTGGTGCCCGGCACATCGATGCGCTTCGTCAGTTATGGCTACAGCGACCGCAAGATCGCCGATCTGCTGGCTTACCTGCGTACCTACCAGGCCGCAGGCATGCCCACTGCCGCGCCGCCAACAACGGGCCGATGACCAACCCCAGGCATGGCTGGCACTGCGTCGGCTGCTCAGGCCAGGGCGGCTTGGCCTTGGCGTGCCGCCGCAGGGCTTTGCGCCTGAGCGGCCGAGCGTTCGCCCCAGGTGTGCGTGTTGGAGACCTCGATGCCGGCCATGGCCTCATCCCACTCCTCGCGCCGCACTGCGTGCCAGCTGCGCCCCAGGCGCACAGCCCCCTGCGCATCGAGCAGCAGCACCATCGACCCCTGGATCAACGGCGCCGTCAGCGCCTGAAAGCCCTGCGAACGGATCAGCACGCCCACCTGGGCCTCGGAAAGACCTGTCAACATGTCCCGCAGCAGGCGGGCCAGCTCGGCCGTGTCGCTCACCTCGGTGTCCTGCGGGGCCAGGCAATCGATGCTGCCGTTGTGCATCAACAGCAGCCCAGGGTGCACCTCGAAGGGGTGCGCCATCTCGTGGTTGACATCACCGTGGGTGGCGCGGCGCAGGTGCAGGTAGACCTCCGCATCGAGCGGCAGGCCGGCGTTGTGGCTGATCAGGGCCTGGAAATCCAGCCCGCGGGCCCAGACCAGGCGCTGCGCCGTGGCACCACGCTGATCCAGGTGAAAAAAGCCCCAACCGTGGTGGTTGTGCCGCCAGGCGTTCTCGAGGAAATCGGTGGTGATGCGGCGCCCTGCAGGCTTCTTGATGATCAGGCACATAGGGTTGATGTTGTCGGACAAACGCCGACGGCCATGCCGGCATGAACTGCTCACACCTTAGACTGTTCTCCGTATATCGCAAGAAACATTCCATCAGAGCCATATGCGATGCCCTCATGACAGGCAACCGTCTGCAAAGATTTCACATCTCTGATATGTTCGCGCCTCCACACCGACGACAGGCTCCCGAGGAGAGCGCATTTTGACCACCCTGACCGACCGGCTGCGCGCCCTGTCGCCCGAACAACTCCAAGGCATGCGCCGCGGCATCGAAAAGGAAAGCCTGCGCACCACGCCGAGTGGCCAGTTGGCCCTGACGCCCCACCCCGTGGCGCTGGGGTCGGCGCTGACGAACCCGCACATCACCACCGATTTCAGCGAATCGCAGCTGGAGCTGGTCACCGGTGCGCATACCAGCGTGGCTGATGCCGTGGCCGAGCTCACCCGCATCCACCAGTTCGTCTACCGCCACATCGGCAGCGAACAGCTGTGGGTCAGCAGCATGCCCTGCGATCTGCCGCCTGATACAGGCATCCCCATTGGCCAGTACGGCGCGTCCAACGTGGGCCAGGCCAAGCGCGTCTACCGCATCGGGCTGGCCAACCGCTATGGCCCGCGCATGCAGACCATCTCGGGCATCCACTACAACTGGTCGCTGCCCGGGCTGAGCAATGACGACTACTTCGCGCTGATCCGCAACTTCCGCCGCCAGTCCTTTCTGCTTCTGTGGCTGTTCGGCGCATCGCCCGCCACCACCGCCGGTTTCGTCGAGGGCCTGCCGCACGGCCTGCAGCCCCTGGGTGGGCGGACCATGGTTCTGCCGCATGCCACCTCGCTGCGCATGGGCCGCCTGGGCTACCAGAGCGATGCCCAGAGCGCGCTGGCCGTGAGCTACAACTGCCTCAAAGGCTATGCCGGCTCGCTGCAGGGCGCGCTGACCAAACCCTACCCCGCCTACGAAGCAATGGGCATCCACGATGGGGCCGGTGGCTACAAGCAACTGTCGACCTCGCTGCTGCAGATCGAGAACGAGTTCTACAGCACCATCCGGCCCAAGCGCGTGATCCAGTCAGGCGAGCGCCCGCTGCACGCCTTGCGCGAGCGCGGCGTGGAGTATGTCGAGGTGCGCTGCATGGACCTGAACCCATTCTTGCCCGTGGGCATCGATGAGGCCACGGCGCGCTTCCTGGACACCTTCCTGCTGCACTGCCTGCTGAGCGACAGCCCACCAGACACGCCTGACGAAATCGCAGCCCTGGGACGCAACCAGCAAAGCACCGCAGCGCGCGGCCGCGAGCCGGGCCTGAGTCTGGAGCGTGATGGCCAGCCCGTGCTGCTGACAGACTGGGCCCGCGATATCGTGGCAGCCTGCCTGCCGATCGCCGAGCGCCTGGATGCCACCCTGGGGGGAGAAGGCTACCGCCAGGCCTGGGAAGCCGCCAACGCGGCTCTGGATGATCCGTCCCGGCTGCCATCGGCAGCGGTGGTCGCGGCGATGGCGCAGGATCCAGCCAGCGGCCATGCGGGGTTCGGGCTGACCAGGTCCGTCCTGGCACGCGACGCCTTGCTCGAGTTGGAGTTGCCGAACAGCGTTGAAACACGGTTCGCGCAGCAGGCCGCTGCGTCCATTGAGGAGCAGGCCGGCATTGAAGCTGCCGACATCTTGCCCTTCGAGGCCTTCAGGCAAGACTACATGTCACCTGAGCATCTGGTGGTGTGAGAAGGCCAGCAGGCCTCAGCAACGGCCCGAACGGCGGCTGCGCGGATTGAGCTTGTCGATTTCCGTCAGTTGCTGCTTGATAAGGATCAGCAGGGTGCGCGCATCGTCCACGGGGATCGACAGGCAACTGGTGGTGGCGGCATCTTCACCCTTGGTCTGGCGGGGCTGCACCAGCACATCGACACCCAGCTCGATCAGGCCCTTGTGGTGCTTGGCTGACTTCAGGCGCTGCAGTTCGATGTCATAGGTCTTCATGGGGTGGCTCCGGCGGGAATCAATCGATGCGGGATTGTCGGGCAATCTCAGGCATCGCCACGGCCAGGCAGCAGAAACGATGTGGCCGGCTAGGCACCCGGCCCTGCAACCGCCTGCGTGGTTTCATCCTTCAAGGCCACACCGCTCAAACCACGGCGTCGTGCCTCGGCCATCAGCCACAGCAGCTTGTCCGCTGCCTCTGTCAGGGGCAGGCCGGCCGGACGTACATTGGAGATGCAGTTGCGGCTGGCATCGCTCAGGCCCACACGCGGCATCCAGGTCAGGTACAGGCCCATGCTGTCGGGTGAGCTCAGGCCAGGTCGCTCTCCAATCAGGATGACCACGAGCTTGGCGCCCAGCAGTTCACCCACTTCATCGGCCACGGCCACGCGGCCCTGCTCCACCAGGGCCAGGGGTGCCACACGCCAGCCCTCGGCACTCAAGCGTGGCAACACGCCCTGCAGGAAGGGCAAGGCATGGCTGGCAATGGCCAGCGCAGACAAGCCATCGGCCACCACGAAAGCCACGTCATAAGGCCGTTGGGACTCTATCGGGAGTTCACCACAGGGTTCCTGTGTCTCTGCCCCAGCCTTGGCACAGGCAGCACGCTCTGCCAGCAGGCTGTCACGCGAAGCAGCGTCCAGCCGCCTGCCCAGATCCGGCCGATGCAGATAGGCATCGCGATCCGGCGCAGCGCTGTGCAGGCGCAGGCAACCATGGCCCAGGGCTTCCAGCGCGGCGTGCAGTGACTGAGCGTCCAATGCCAGGTGCACGGCATCGCGCGCCTGTGCATGCGCCAGCTGAAAGGCCAGTTGCTGCGCCGTAGGCTGGCTCACGCCCGCCCGTCCCAGCGCGATGCGCGCGCCCGTCAGGCGGCGAAGGGGCGCCCAGGGGTTCTCGACGACATCCGCATCGCCATGAGGCACCGGTTGCGCCTGGGTATCGACAAGGTGATCGGCCATGCACTCACACTCCGGACAAGGCAGGCTGAAAGGCCGCGGGCAGCGCCTCGTGCAGCCTGAAGCCAGGCCCAGCCTCGCTGAAGATGCGCGTCTGCGCCAGCCAGGCCTCGAACTCCGGCGCGGGCCGAAGCCCCAGCACGCGGCGCACATACAGCGCATCGTGGAACGATGTTGTCTGGTAGTTCAGCATGATGTCGTCCGCACCGGGCACGCCCATCACGTAGGTACAGCCGGCCGCGCCCAGCAGGGTCAACAGCGCGTCCATGTCGTCCTGGTCGGCCTCGGCGTGGTTGGTGTAGCAGACGTCGCAGCCCATGGGCAGGCCCATCAGCTTGGCGCAGAAGTGGTCCTCCAGCCCGGCGCGGATGATCTGCTTGCCGTCATACAGGTACTCGGGCCCGATGAAGCCCACCACCGTGTTCACCAGCAAGGGCTTGAAGGCACGGGCCACGGCATAGGCTCGGGCCTCGCAGGTCTGCTGGTCGACACCATGGTGGCCGTTGGCAGACAAGGCACTGCCCTGCCCCGTCTCAAAATACATCACGTTGTCCCCTACCGTGCCGCGCTTCAGTGAGAGCGCCGCTTCACGCGCCTCGGCTAGCAAGGCCAGATTGATGCCGAAGCTGGTGTTGGTGGCCTCCGTGCCGCCGATGGACTGGAACACCAGGTCCACCGGTGCGCCCCGCTCGATGGCCGCCATCGTGTTGGTCACATGGGTCAGCACGCACGATTGCGTGGGGATGGCGTAGTGCTCGATGACCTCGGCCAGCATCGCCACCAGGCGGATCACCTGCGGTACGTTGTCGCTGGCCGGGTTGATGCCGATCACCGCATCGCCGCTGCCGTACAGCAGGCCGTCAAGCACACTGGCTGCGATGCCGCTGGCGTCATCCGTCGGATGGTTGGGCTGCAGCCGAGTGGACAGCCGCCCAGGCAAACCGATGGTGTTGCGAAAGGCCGAGCGCACGGCGCACTTGCGGGCCACCAGGATCAGGTCCTGGTTGCGCATCAGCTTGCTCACGGCGGCGGCCATCTCCGGCGTGATGCCCGGCGCCACGGCAGCCAGCCTGCTCGCATCGACGTCGTCGGCCAGCAGCCAGTTGCGCAACTCACCCACCGTGAGGTGCGCGATGGGCGCGAAGGCCTGCGCATCATGCGTGTCGATGATCAGGCGCGTGACCTCGTCCTCTTCATAGGGGATCAGGGCCTCAGTCAGGAAGGTGCGCAGGGGCAGCTCGGCCAGGGCCATCTGGGCCACCACGCGCTCCTGCGCGGTGTGCGCGGCCACACCGGCCAGCGCATCGCCCGAGCGCGCGGGCGTGGCCTTCGCCATCAGGTCCTTCAGATCGCGGAAGCTGTGCGTGTGCACGCCGGCGCGGTGGGTGTAGGCGGGCTGGGGCATGGGCAGGTCTCAAGCGTTGGAACCAGGCGACAGGCCTCAAGCCTGCCATCGGCATGCCTGCTGTGCAAGCAACGAGGATGCCCGCCCGTATTGCCACGGAGGGGCAGCGCCTCAACGCTGGCCAGTCAATGGCGTGCGGCCTTGCTCAAGCCTCGTCCGCATCGTCAGGCGAAGGTGCCTGCCCTGCCCCGCGCAACTGCGCCAACCGGTCACCGATCTTGATCTCCAGCCCGCGCGGCACCGGTTTGTAGAAGGCCTGCGGCGCCATGCCATCCGGAAAGTACTGCTCACCCTTGGCCACGGCATCGGGCTCGTCGTGCGCGTAGCGGTAGTTCGCGCCGTGGCCCAGCTCCTTCATCAGCTTGGTGGGCGCATTGCGCAGGTGCATGGGCACGGGCCGGCTCTGGTCCTTGGACACCCAGGCCTTGGCGGCCTTGTAGGCCACATAGGCCGCATTGCTCTTGGGCGCCATGGCCAGGTAGATCACGCACTGCGCCAGCGTCAGCTCCCCCTCTGGGCTGCCCAGGCGCTCGTAGGTCTCGGCGGCATCGAGTGCCAGGCGCAACGCCCGCGGATCAGCCAGGCCGATGTCTTCGCTGGCCATGCGGATCAGGCGCCGCACGATGTAGCGCGGGTCCACGCCGCCATCGAGCATGCGCACGAACCAGTACAGCGCCGCATCAGGGTCGGAGCCTCGCACCGACTTGTGCAGCGCCGAGATCGTGTCGTAGAACTGGTCGCCGCCCTTGTCGTAGCGGCGCAATTGCTCGCCCAGCGAGCGCTCCAGCGCTGTTTCATCAATCTCAGCCTGGCCACGCAGCAAACCAGCCAGCGTTTCATAGGTATTGAGCAGGCGGCGCGCATCGCCGTCGGCATAGGCGATCAGCCGTTCAGCCGCAGAAGGCGTCAATGCAGGGCCATGCAGCTCCGCCTGGCCACGCTGCAGCAGCTCGCGCATCGCGGCCTCGTCCATCGAGCGCAGCACATGCACAGTCGCCCGCGACAACAGCGCCGCGTTCACCTCGAACGACGGGTTCTCGGTGGTCGCGCCAATGAAGGTGAACAGCCCCGATTCCACGTGTGGCAGGAAGGCATCCTGCTGCGCCTTGTTGAAGCGGTGCACTTCGTCGACGAACACGATGGTGCGCCGGCCCCGCTGCTGCGCCATCTGCGCATGATCCACAGCCTCACGGATGTCCTTGACGCCGCCCAGCACGGCCGAGATGGTCACGAACTCCGCATCGACCGCACCGGCCATCAGGCGTGCCAGCGTGGTCTTGCCCACGCCAGGCGGGCCCCACAGGATCATCGAGTGCGGCTGCCCCGAACCGAACGCCACGCGCAGCGGCTGGCCCGGCCCCAGCAGGTGCGCTTGACCAACCACGTCATCCAGCACCTTGGGACGCAGCCGCTCTGCCAATGGCGCATGGGCCGACGGCGCAGGCCGGCTGGCGCGTTTGGGCAAATCACCCGATGCCCGCTGGGTTTGCGGCGCATGGCCACCGTCACCGGGCGGATCGAGGGGCAAATCGAGGCTTTCCTGCATACCCTGATTGTCGCAGCCCCTTCAAGCCCCGGGAATAACCCTTGAAGCCCCCCCAGAAGACGCCTAATTCATCACGTTTACCCGCTATTGACCCCCGTGATATCGGCGCATGCTGAAGTTCTCATCCACCCTTGCACAGAGGTTTCGTCATGCTGACCATTGGTATCCTTTGCCTTGTCGCCGTGCCTGCCTTGCTGTTCCTTGGCGTACGCGGCCTCCGCACTGCCAACGATCTGTCGATGAAGCGCCCCGAGTAAGGGCCCTCCCCTGCGACCGACAGGGGCGGTCACCGCACCTGTTCTCACCGCCTGGCATCCCTGCCGGCGTGAGGGGATGGACAAATCCGTACAAACCCGCCATAATGACGGTCTTCGCTTGTTATGAAGCGGATGCAAGTTCATCCCCTCTGACCTTTTTCAAGCCGGGTTGCGCCGTCGGGTGCCAACCAACACAACGTGTCTTGAGTTCCGGTTGGCGGCGATGCCGTCGCTCTCAAACCGACTCACCGTGATGCCACAGCGCCGAGCGCGCCTGTCACGAGGTACGGACACGAACTCCCGCAACTTTCCGCGGGATACCACAGCGACCTAACCTGAGCCCTGTGCTGGCAACGAGCCACACGGGCTTTGCGGCTTTGGCCTTTTCGCGACCCCATGAGGTCGACGGGCCAGCGCCGCGCTTTGGCTTGAAAGAAGTTATGAACAACGATCACGACAACACCAACCTGCCCCAGGATGGCGCCCCCGCCATCGACGAACACACCGCATCGCAACTGGATGCGCTGTCTCGCCGCCTAGAGGCCGAAGCCCGCGCCGACGCCGCCTTTGGCGATGACGAACAACTCGAAGGCGAAGAAGCCCAGGCTGCCGATGGCGCCGGCTTCGCCGACCTGGGCCTGAGCCCCCTGCTGATCCAGGCGCTGGCCGATTCCGGCTACAGCAACCCCACCGACGTGCAGATGCGCGCCATCCCGGCTGCCCTGGAGGGCAAGGACCTGCGCGTGGCCTCCAGCACCGGCAGCGGCAAGACCGCAGCCTTCATGCTGCCCGCGCTGGAGCGCATCATCGCCGCCCGTGGCGACAACACCAAGCGCCGCGAAAAGGGCAAGGTGCACGGCCCGCGCGTGCTGGTGCTGGCCCCCACCCGTGAACTGGCCCTGCAAGTGGCCAAGGCCGCTTCCACCTACGGCCGCCATATGCAAGGCCTGCGCGTGGCCACCGTCGTGGGCGGCGTGCCCTATGGCTACCAGCTCAAGGCCCTGAAAGGGCCGCTGGACGTGCTGATTGCCACCCCCGGCCGCCTGCTGGACCACCTGAGCACCGGCGCCGCCGTGCTGAGCAACCTGGAAACGCTGGTGCTGGACGAAGCCGACCGCATGCTGGACATGGGCTTCATCGACGACATCGAAGCCATCGCCCAGCAGACCCCCGAGAACCGCCAGACGCTGATGTTCAGCGCCACCTTCGCGGGCCACGTGGGCAAGCTGGCCGAGCGCCTGACGCGCAACTCGCTGAACATCGAAGTGGCCTCGCACACCGACAGCCACGACAACATTGAGCAGCGTCTGCACGTGGCCGACACCCTGGCCCACAAGAACGACCTGCTGGACCACCTGCTGACCACCAAGGACGTGGACCAGGCCGTGGTGTTCACCAGCACCCAGCGTGACGCCGACATCCTGGCCGACCGCCTGGCCGACATGGGCCACGCCGTGGCCGCACTGCACGGGGGCATGCCGCAAGGCCGCCGCAACCGCGTGCTGCAGGGCCTGCGCATGGGCCAGCTGCGCGTGCTGGTCGCCACCGACGTGGCCGCCCGCGGCATCGACGTGCCCACGATCACCCACGTGATCAACTACGGCATGCCGATGAAGCCGGAAGACTACGTGCACCGCATCGGCCGCACGGGCCGTGCCGGTCGCAGTGGCCTGGCCGTGACGCTGGCCGAGCGCCGCGACATCCCCATGGTGCGCCGCATCGAGCGCTTCACCACGCAACGCATCCCTGAAGCCGTGATCGCGGGCCTGGAGCCCAAGACCAAGCTGCAGGCCGAGCGTGGCGGCCCCGCACGCGGCAAGAAGCCGATGCCCGGCCAGCGCCACCGCGATGACCGCGGCTTCGGCGGCGGTTCGCGCGGCGGCTTCGGTGGCGACCGTGGTGATCGCGGCGGTGATCGCAGCTTTGGCGACCGCGGTTTCGATCGTGGTGACCGTGGCGAACGCAGCTTCCAGGACCGCGGCGACCGTGGTGGTTTCGGTGGCGGCGACCGTGGCGGCTTCGGCGGCCCGCGCGCTGGTGGCTTCGGCAAGAACGACCACCATGATCCGCGCTTCCGCCCGGTCGAAGGCGACAACAGCCAAGGCCCGCGTGAAGGCCGTGATGGCGGCGGCTTCAAGCCCCGTCATGGCGACCGTCCGCACGGCGAGCGCTCCTTCGGTGACCGCGCCCATGGCGACCGCCCCTTCGGTGATCGCCCCCAGCGTGGTGACCGCGAGCAGCGCCCCTACGGCGACAAGCCTTCGTTCGGTGACAAGCCCTTTGGTGACCGCAAGCCTTTCGGCGGCAAGCCGGCTGGTGGCAAGCCTTACGCGGGCAAGTCCTTCAGCGGTGACCGCAAGCCTTTCGGCGACAAGCCCGGCTTCAAGTCAGGCCCCAAGCCGGGCTTCGGCGGCGGCAAGCGCAGCGGCTTCGGCAAGCGCGAAGGCTGATCAGGGCCTGATGCCGTGAAGCAGGCCGGCGGCATCCGTCGGCCCTGCGCTCAAGCGGCTCAAGGCTGCTTGAGCACATCCGCCCCCGCCGGGGGCGTGAACACAAAGCGCGAAGCCGGCACCGCCGCCTTCGTGTCGAAACGGGTGAAGTCCAGACGGGACTTCTGCCCGAAGCTGTCGAGCACTTCCAGGGCCACGAGCGTGCTGCCCTTGAAGCCGACACGCACCGATTGGAATTGCCCGTCCTTCGAACGCGGCAGGGCTTCGGCCCATTCGATCAAACCTGCCGCCTGCGCTGTCGCCGGGGTCGCGGACGCCGCACCTTGTGATGCCGTGGGTGGCACGGATTTGAGCGTGAAATCCTTTTCCAGTGACGAGCCTGACAGCAGGGCCGCCGGCGTGGCGCCCAGGGCCTGGCTCATGGGCCGCTCCGTCACCTGGTTCAGGTCGGCGTCGTACAGCCACACCTTCTGGCCATCACCCACGATCAACTGCTCCATCGGCTTGTCGTAAGCGAAGCGGAAGCGGTTGGGCCGCTGGAACTCCAGCGTGCCGGTCGAGGTGCGCGCCTTCTTGCCATCGGGCGAGGTCACCGTCTGCTTGAAGCTGGCCTGGCCGCTCTGCACATCCTTCACGAACGCACGCAGCGAGGCCACGGCATCGGCATGCGCCGGCATGGTCCCGAACTGGAACAGGCACGCGGTCAGCAAGGCCGCGCGCGGCAGCGTGAACATCGCCTTGACGGCAGTGGCAGCGGTATAGCTGGACTTCATCATCGGATCGGGGCCTCCTACGGGGTTGGAGATCCGATTGTTCCATGGGTTCCCAGGCCCCTTGCACGGGCAGGCCTGCATGACCCTGCCACCTTGTCTTGCCCTTGACCAGCACCCCCACCGGCAGCGGCGTTCAGGCTTGTGGCCTGCCCTTGCGGCTGCGGGTCATGGCGCCCGCCACGGCCAGGCCAGCCAGGGCCAGCACCAGCGACTCAGGCTCCGGCACCGCCGTCACCAGCGCGCTGGCGGGCACGATGGACCAGTCCGTATCGCCAGGCTTCATCCACTGGAAGATGATGCCGTCGTAGGTATAGGCCTCGTAGAAGCGCACATCCAGCGCATGGGCACCCGCCGTGAGCGTGGCACTGCCCTGCGCTGCGCCAAACCACTGCTCGGCCGTGTTGTGGATCACCCGCGCGCCGTCGATGAACACCTGCACGCCATCATCGGACACCGTGCGGAACTGGTACTCGCCCGCCGTGGGGGCCAGCAGGTAGCCTGCCCAGGTCACGGTGTAGGACTCGTCCTCGCCCAACGGGTTCCACTTGTACGTGAAGCTGCCATCCCAGTGATCGATCTGCGGATCGATGAAACTGCCCAGGGGGGTCAAGCCAGCCGTCGAGATGTTGCCCGAGCTGTCGAACCCCCAGCCGTTGTAGACATGGGCGCTCAGGTCGGCCCAGGCACTGCCCATCATCGAAGCACTCAAGGCCAGCGCCGTCATCCAGGATGCTTTCATGCTCGTTCCCCTTGTTGGACGTGAACGGCATCATAGGATCGAGCCAGTTGGGGCATCCATCCCTAAGACGCGGATGGCATCCCCCCAGTTTGGCAACGATCAGGTATCCCAGGGCGCGGCCGTGGCACCGCCCTCGCCACCCCGGTTGGGCGTGACGATCTCGCGGTTGCCATTGGTCGACATGCTGGACACCAGGCCCGATTTCTCCATCTGTTCCAGCAGGCGCGCTGCACGGTTGTAGCCGATGCGCAGGTGGCGCTGCACCAGCGAGATCGAGGCCTTGCGGTGCTGCAGCACGATGGCCACGGCCTGGTCGTACATCGGGTCGGATTCGCCATCACCGCCGCCAGCCGGCGAGCCATCGAGGTTGCTGCCCTCGTCGCCCAGCGAGCCGCCTTCGAGGATGCCCTCGATGTAGTTGGGCTCGCCCTGCGTCTTGAGGTACTCGACCACGCGGTGCACCTCGTCGTCGCTCACGAAGGCGCCGTGCACCCGCATCGGCAGGCCGGTGCCGGAAGCCATGTAGAGCATGTCGCCCTGCCCCAGCAAGGCCTCGGCGCCCATCTGGTCGAGGATGGTGCGGCTGTCGATCTTGCTGGACACCTGGAAGGAGATCCGCGTCGGGATGTTGGCCTTGATCAGGCCGGTGATGACGTCCACGGAAGGCCGCTGCGTGGCCAGGATCAGATGAATGCCGGCGGCACGCGCCTTCTGCGCCAAGCGGGCAATGAGCTCCTCGATCTTCTTGCCCACCACCATCATCAGGTCGGCGAGTTCGTCGATCACGATGACGACGTGCGGCAGGCGCTCCAGCGGTTCGGGCGCTTCCGGCGTCAGGCTGAAGGGGTTGGGCACCAGTTCGCCACGCGCCTTGGCGTCGTCCATCTTCTTGTTGAAGCCGGCCAGGTTGCGCACGCCCATCTTGCTCATGAGCTTGTAGCGGCGCTCCATCTCGCCCACCGCCCAGTTCAGCGCATTGCCAGCCAGCTTCATGTCGGTCACGACCGGGCACAGCAGGTGCGGAATGCCTTCGTAGACGCTCATCTCGAGCATCTTCGGGTCGATCAGGATCAGGCGTACATCGCGTGCCTCGGCCTTGTACAGCAGCGACAGGATGGTGGCGTTGATGCCCACCGATTTACCCGAGCCGGTGGTGCCGGCCACCAGGCAGTGCGGCATCTTGGCCAGGTCGGCCACCACGGGCGCGCCGACGATGTCCTTGCCCAGGCCGATGGTCAGCAAAGACTGCGCGTCGTTGTAGACCTGCGAGCCGAGGATCTCGGTCAGGCGGATCATCTGGCGCTTGGCGTTGGGCAACTCCAGCGCCATCAGGTTCTTGCCGGGGATGGTCTCGACCACGCGGATCGACACCAGCGACAGCGAGCGCGCCAGGTCCTTGGCCAGGTTGACGATCTGCGAGCCCTTCACGCCCGTGGCCGGTTCGATCTCGTAGCGGGTGATCACCGGGCCGGGTGAGGCCGCCACCACCCGCACCTCGACGCCGAAGTCCTTGAGCTTCTTCTCGATCATGCGGGAGGTCATCTCCAGCGAATCGGCTGTGACGGTCTCCATGCGGCCACCCGCGGCGTCCAGCAGATCGATCTGCGGCAGCTTGGTATCGGCCATGTCGCTGAACAGGGGCTTTTGCTTTTCCTTGATGATGCGGTCGGACTTGGGGACTTCCATCACCGGGGCCTCGATGACCAGCGGGATCGGTGCCTGCGGCGGCATGGGCGGTGGCGCCGCGTCGGGATCGCCATTGAGTTCCAGATCGGGCGTGGGCATGTGGTGGCGCACCACCTCGACCTCGCGCTCATGGGCACGTTCGCTGGCGGCCTGCTGGCCCAGCACCTGGTCCAGATGCGCCTCGCGCTGGGCCTCACGGCGCGCCTTGAGCAGATCGCCCACCGAACCGATGCGCTCGGCCACGTCCAGCCACGAAAAGCGCAGCGCCATGGCCATGCCGGTAACGAGCATCGCGATCCACAGCACGCCCGAGCCGTTGAAACCCAGCCACTTGGTGCTCAGCGGGCCCAGCAGCAGGCCCAGGATGCCGCCAGCGTGTTCACCGGCAATGGCCGGCTCGATGCGGTACAGGCGCGTCCATTCCAGCGCGCAGCTGGCCGACAGCAGCAGCACCACGCCCAGCCAGAAACGCCAGCGGGGGTAGGACACACCCGGCGCGTTCTGCGACAGATGGGCCAGGGCCGGATCACGGCGCAGCCAGCGCGCAAAAGCGCTGAGCCAGGCGCGGCCACTCACGATCAGCACCCACCAGCCGGAAAAGCCCAGCAGGCAGTACAGCAGGTCGGACGCCAGTGCGCCCAGGTGGCCCACCCAGTTGGTGGCCTCGCGGTTCAGCCCGGAGGTGCTGAAAGCCGCATCCAGCCGGTCATGGCTGACCATGGCCAGCAGCATCAGAACCCAGGCCAGCGCGCTGATCAGCAGCAGGGCCTGGAAGCGGAACGTGGTCTCGACCGGTGTGGAAGGCACGGCGGCCGCGGATGCGGGCTGGCGGTGCAGGCGCCCGGTCAGGCGCAGAGAGGTGGCCGGATCGTGGCGGCGGTCATCGCCGCCGTCCGCGTTCAGAGAGCCCAAGGGGTAGGTCATGGCCCGATTGTGCGGGAGATTGCGCCGCAAAACGCGGGGAGAACACCCGTGCCCAACGCCCTGATCGCCCTGGCCTGGGCACTTCGGTCAACAAGCACAGGCGGCGAGGCCTTTTGAAACAAGCTGAAACCACCCCGCCCCGTCCCGCTCAGCGCCATAGAACGCAAATAGCCGCCACGCGGGCGGCCCACGGTGGCGGCGGCTGGCGCCCGCAGGCGCCAAGACAGCA
>CALAKR010000089.1 GCA_937923225.1 uncultured Aquabacterium sp.
CCAGTGACCGTGAGCGTGTGCTGCTGCCGCTGGTCGATGCCGCGGCCCGGCCGCCGTCACCAGGCTCCATCGGGGCGGGTGCAGACCCGGAAGCACGCCTCACGCGCGCCCTGCGCGACAGCCTGCACCGTGTGCTCTCGCGCCTGCGCGCCGGGCAGGTGCTGCTGGCATCGGTCGGTGCGGTGGCACCCTTCGTGGGCCTGCTGGGCACCGTCTGGGGCATCTACCACGCCATGATGGCCATCAGCGCCGAAGGCGCCGCCACGCTCGACAAGGTGGCTGGCCCGGTGGGCGAGGCCCTGATCATGACCGCCGTGGGCCTGGCCGTGGCCATCCCCGCCGTGCTGGCCTACAACGTGTTCGGCCTGCTGGTGTCCTCCTGCGAGGCCGATCTGGAAGGCTTCGCGCACGACCTGCGCGAGACTCTGCTGGGCAGCCGGCGCGAGCGCCCGGCGCTCGACAACGAGTAAGCCCCCAGGGCAGTGCCGCCATCATGGCTTTCGGACGACTCGAACGCCCCCGCGGCTCGCAGCCGATGAGCGAGATCAACATGACGCCGCTGATCGACGTCATGCTGGTGCTGCTGGTGATCTTCATGCTCACGGCGCCGCTGCTCACCTCCAGCCTCAAGCTCGATCTGCCCCAGACCGAAGGCACGACCCCACAGGAGCCCGTGCCGCAATCCGTGCGCCTGGATCTGTCGGCCTCGGGCGAAGTGTTTGTCGATGACGAGGCGATTGCACTGGAAGCCCTGGCGGTGCGGCTGGAGCCGCTGCGCGGCGGCGACACCCAGGTGCACCTGCGGGCTGACAAGGCCGTGCCGTATGGCCGCGTGGCCGAGGTCCTGGGGGTGCTGCAGAAGGCTGAACTGCACCGCGTGGCCTTCATGGCCGATCCGGCGGGCGCGCAGCAGGGTGTTTCAGGGGCAGGGCGGGCCGCATCGGCCCCGTGATGGGATGACCGTCGTGGCGGCTGCCCCTCCCGAGCGGGAGGGGCGCTCGCTCATCACGACAACATCACTTCAAGTCCACCTGGATCTGTAATGGGGGTGTCGGCCGAGCGCCTTTGACGACGGGCGGCCTCTGAGCCTGGCCAGGGCACGCTGCCCGACATCGACCGGGCTTCACACCGTGAGACAGCGTCCCAGCATTTCAGCGTAAACGGCCGCGCTTGTCACCCTCCCTGCCGGCCCAATGGGCGGGCATATTGCACGGCATGGGAATCATTCATTGTCATCCTAGGGGGATTTCTGCGCACGGCGCTGTCGGGCGTTGGCCACAAAGCGCGCAGGGCGTGGCGCGGCGCCACCGCCGGGTGGACAATGAACCATCACAGACGCCCGGAAAGCTCGGATGAGTGCAGGTTCTCCGGAGGCGCCCAAGAGCGCCTCGCAACGATTTGACAACGCGCAGGCCGCCTACGACCAGGTGCTGGCGCTCTACAACGGGCAGATCGCCTACCTCCGTGAAGCGCTCAAGCGCTTCGTGGCCGGTGAGCACTTCGACGAGCCGGTGCGCGCCAAGTACCCCTTCGTACGCATCCACACCGACACGGTGGCGCGCGCCGATTCACGGCTGTCCTACGGCTTCGTGGCGGGGCCGGGCACCTACGAGACCACGCTGACGCGGCCCGACCTGTTCGAGGACTACTACCGCGAGCAGTTCAGCCTGCTGCTCAACAACCACAACGTCTCCATCGAAGTGGGCCTGAGCAGCGAGCCCATCCCGGTGCACTTCTCGCTGGCCGAGAACGACTACATCGAGGGCAGCCTCACGCCCGAGCGCCGCGTGATGCTCAGCGACCTGTTCGACCTGCCGGATCTGGCCTCGATGGACGATGGCATCGCCAACGGCACGCACAACGTCAAGGCCGGCGCCTCCAAGCCGCTGGCGCTGTTCACGGCGCCGCGGGTGGATTACTCACTGCACCGGCTGCGCCACTACACCGGCACCTCGCCCGAGCATTTCCAGAACTTCGTGCTCTTCACGAACTACCAGTTCTACATTGACCAGTTCGTGCAGCTCTCGCACACCTTGATGCAGACGCCGCCGGACCCGGCCAATCCGCGTGACGACGACGACTGCATCGCCTTCGTCGAGCCGGGCAATGTGTTGACGCGCCGTGTGGGTGTGCCGCCCGAGGCCTTCGATGCGCTGGGTGCGGTGCCGCCGCGCCTGCCGCAGATGCCGGCCTACCACCTGATCCGCCGCGACCGCAGCGGCATCACCATGGTCAACATCGGGGTGGGGCCGTCCAACGCCAAGACGATCACCGACCACATCGCCGTGCTGCGGCCGCTCGCGTGGATCATGCTGGGGCACTGCGCCGGCCTGCGCACCTCACAGCAGCTGGGTGATTACGTGCTGGCCCACGGCTACGTGCGTGAAGACCACGTGCTGGATGAAGACCTGCCGCTGTGGGTGCCCATCCCGCCGCTGGCGGAAATCCAGCTGGCGCTGGAAGGCGCGGTGGAAGATGTGACGCAGCTGCAAGGCTACGAGCTCAAGCGCATCATGCGCACGGGCACGGTGGCGTCCACGGACAACCGCAACTGGGAGCTGATGCCCCACCGCGAGCCCGAGCGGCGCTTCAGCCAGAGCCGTGCCGTGGCGCTGGACATGGAGAGCGCCACCATCGCGGCCAACGGTTTCCGTTTCCGCGTGCCTTATGGCACCTTGCTGTGCGTGAGCGACAAGCCGCTGCACGGCGAGATCAAGCTGCCGGGCATGGCCAATACCTTCTACCGCGAGCGGGTAGACCAGCATTTGCGCATTGGCTTGCGCGCGATCGAGCGTCTGCGTCACAACCGCACGGAACAGCTTCACAGCCGCAAGCTGCGCAGTTTCGCCGAGTTGGCATTTCAGTGATGAGGCCCCGAGCGCGGCACCTGCTGGCGCCGCCGCCCGGACATCATCGGGGCCGATCAGGCGGCGATGGCGGGCTCGGAAGCCTCGACGGCCACGGGCAGCACTTCACGCACGATCTGCTCGCCGGCCTGTTCCTGGGCCAGGGCCAGGTCGTAGGCGGTCTGCAGGTCCATCCAGTACTGGGCGGTGGTGCGGAAGAAGCGCGCCAGACGCAGGGCCGAATCAGGGCTGATACCGCGGCGTTCACGCACGATGTCGTTGACGCGAGGCGCCGGCACATGCAGGCGGATGGCCAGGGCGCTGGCCGACAGGCTGTAGCGCTCCATGAACTGTGTCCGCAGGATGGCGCCAGGGTGAACAGGTGTCTTGCTCATGGGTGAAACCGGGGTAAACCGCAGTGATTGTTGATCGTTTGATGCTATACCCGTACCGCTTAAAAAACTGTACGAATACAGACAATTGTATTAAATATCCCAGGGTTTTCCCATAGCTTTGCCCCTTCTTTTTGAGCGGTTGCATTTTGAAAGCTTCCTCGACACCATGAAGGGCCCATGAGCCGCGCCCCAGAGCTGTCTCCCCTGCACCTGATTCCGGCCCTGCGCTCCCACGTCTGGTTCGCGTCGTGCAGCCCCGAATTCCAGGAAGCCCTGGTGGACCGGTCGCGCGTGGTGCACCTGCGCAGCGGCGACCGCCTGTTTTCCCACGGCCCAGACGACGAGGCCCTGTGCTGCGTGCTGTCGGGCGCGCTGAAGGTGGGCTCGTTCAACCCTGACGACGAATCTCATCTGCTGAGCCTGTATGTCGAGCCCTACCAGTGGTTCGGCGAGATCTCGCTGATCGACCAGTTGCCCCGCAGCCAGGATGCGATGGCCGACGGCCCCGCCAGCGTGCTGGTGGCTTCGCGCGCGTCGCTGGAGCCCTGGCTGAACCGGCATCCGCAGTACTGGCGCGACGTGGCCCGGCTGGCCTGCATGAAGCTGCGCGTGCTGGTGGTGATGATGGAAGACCACGCCACGCTGGCGCTGGACCAGCAGCTGGCGCGGCGCCTGTTGATGACGTCGACCAACTTCGCGATGAACTACCCCATGTCGTTCAAGCGCCATCTGCGCCTGCCGCAGGAGTACCTGGCGCGCATGATGGGGGTGTCACGCCAGACCATCAACCGCGCGCTCAAGAGCCTGGCCGAAGAGGGCCTGATCGCGGTGCGCTATGCCGACATCGAGCTGCTGGACATCCCCGCGCTGATGCGCCGTGCGGGCCCCGTGAACTCGGCGTTCATCGAGAGCCTGAAGGCGATGGAGGCCACGGCCGATCGCAGCATGGGCAAGGGCCCCACGCCGGACTGACCCAACTGAGGAAGGCGAGAGGAAGGCCTCAGGCTTGGCGCGGGCGCACCTTGCCGGCCGCTTCCTTGGCGCGGGCGCGGGCCGTGTCGATGTCGGCATCCACGGCCAGGGCCACGCCCATGCGGCGGCGCGTGAAACTCTCGGGCTTGCCGAACAGGCGCACATCGGCGCCGGGCACGCGCAGGGCATCGGCCACGCCTTCGAACACGATGCCTTCGGCCTCGACGCCGCCATAGATCACGGCCGACGCGCCAGGCGAGCGCAGCGAGGTGTCCACCGGCAGGCCCAGGATGGCGCGGGCATGCAGTTCGAACTCGCTCTGCACCTGCGTGGACAGGGTGACCAGGCCGGTGTCGTGCGGGCGCGGGCTCACCTCGCTGAACCAGACGTCATCGCCCTTCACAAAAAGCTCCACGCCGAACAGGCCCTGGCCACCCAGATCGTCGGTCACGGCCTTGGCGATCTCGCGGGCGCGCTGCAGGGCCTGGGGCGCCATGCGGCAGGGCTGCCAGCTTTCCACATAGTCACCCTGCACCTGCACGTGGCCGATGGGCTCGCAGAAGTGCGTGGTGATCTGGCCGTTGGCGTCGAGCGCACGCACGGTGAGTTGGGTGATCTCGTAGTCGAAATCGATGAAGCCTTCGACGATGACGCGGCCATGGCTGACGCGGCCACCGGCCATGGCGTAGTCCCAGGCTTTGGCGACGTCCTCCGGGCCGTTGAGCTTGCTCTGGCCCTTGCCGGACGAGCTCATCACCGGCTTGACGATGCAGGGGTAGCCAATGGCGGGGCGGCCGTTCGCGCCGTCGATGGCGGCCTGCAGCTCGGCCAGTGAATCAGCGAACACGTAGGGGCTGGTGGGCAGGCCGAGTGTCTCGGCGGCCAGGCGGCGGATGCCTTCGCGGTCCATGGTGAGGCGGGCGGCGCGGGCGGTGGGCACGACGCGCACGCGGCCTTCGGCTTCGAGCTTCTCCAGCTCGGGCGTGGCGATGGCTTCGATCTCGGGCACGACCAGCAGCGGCTGCTCTGTCTCGATCAGGGCGCGGAGCTGGGCCGCGTCGCTCATGGCGATGGTGCGGGCGTGGTGCGCCACCTGCTGGCCGGGTGCGTTGTCATAGCGGTCCACGGCGATGGTCTCGACGCCCAGGCGTTGCAGCGCGATCAGCACCTCCTTGCCCAGCTCGCCCGAGCCCAGCAGCATCACCTTGGTGGCGCTGGGGCTGAGCGGCGTGCCCAGGGCGGCTGGCTGAAAGGGCGCGGTGGGGGCGGGCAGGGTGGTACGGCTCATGGTGCGTCGTCAAGTGGTGTGCCTCACAGTCTAGGGCAGGTTCAGCGGCAGGTTCACGGTGAAGCAACTGCCTTGCCCAGGCACGCTGTCGACGTGGATCTCGCCGCCGAGCCGGTCGGTCAGGCGCGCGGCGATGGCCAGGCCCAGGCCGCTGCCTTCGCGGCCGCCCTGGCGCGCCTCGGGTAGGCGCACGAAGGGTTGGAAGATGCGGGCCTGCTCATCGGCGTCGATGCCCGGGCCGGTGTCCCGCACGGACAGGCAGGCCCAGCTGGTGCGGCTGGGGTCGGGCTGCAGGGTCACGGTGATGCGGCCATGCGGTGTGTACTTCAGTGCGTTGACGAGCAGGTTGTCGAGCACCTGGCGCACGCGGTCCGGATCGCCCTGGGCGTGGTGCCAGGGGTGGGGCGGCTGCCCTTCGGGGGCTTCGGCCGGCAGTTGCAGCAGCAGTTCGAGCCCTTGCTGGCGGGCCTGCGGCAGGTGCTGCTCGCCGCTGGATCGCACCAGGGCGGGCAGGTCGTAGCTGCGGTGCTCGATGGGCAGGTCGGGGTTGTCCAGCTGGTTGAAGGCGAGCAGGTCGCGCAGGTGGCGGTCAAGCTGCACGGCCACGGCCTCCAGGCGCTGCACGGCGCGGGTGGCGCTGGCGTCCAGGGGACGTGCGGAAAGGAGCCCGACCGAGGACAGCATGGTCTGCAAGGGCCCGCGGATCTCGTGCGACAGCATGGCCAGCAGGCGCTCCTTGCCCTGGTGATGCTCGCGGTCGCGTTCGGCCAGCTCGCGGCGCAGGCGTACCATGAAGGTCAGCACCAGGATGAAGGTGGGCTGGGCCAGCAGGATGCCGGCCTTGGCCTGCATCAGCAGGTTGGGCTCGTCCAGGCGCGGGTAGGCCAGGCTGGCCACCAGTTGCACCACCAGCCCGCCGTACTGCAGCCAGCACAGCAGGGGGGCGCCGCGCTGGAAGCCTGCGAAGGCCGCCAGGTAGAACAGCGGCATGAACTGCGCCGTGGACAACAGGGAGTACAGGTGGTTGGAACTGGGCGCGAACAGGTTCAGGAACACCACGCCTTGCAGGTACAGGCCGGTGACCGCCATCACGCACAGCATCGCGGGCGTGGACCAGGCAGGGCGCCGGTACAGCGCCCAGGCGGCCAGCAGCATCACCGCCGAGGCCAGGGGCATGCCGATGAGATCCCAGCGCCCGATCAACTGATGCGGCATCTCCAGCAGCCACAGTGTCAGCACCGACAGGGCCACCATGGGCAGGGCCTTGAGCAGCAAGGGGTGCTGCAGTGGATCGACGGAGGGCAGCCAGTCGTGCCGGGGCGGCTTCATGGAGGCGTGCCGCCACTGCGGTCCAGGCTGTTGAGCAGGGCGGCGGTGAGCACGGCGGGCCGCACCGGCTTCTCGAAGAACATGACCTTGAGCGCACGCATCAGGTTGGTCAGCGAATCCTCCGAGGCGGTGCCGTCACGCAGCCGGCCGGTGAGCAGCACGATGGGGGCTTGCGGGCGCTGGCCGCGCAGGTGGCGGATCAATGCCTCGCTGCTCTGGCCCGCGCCCAAAATGAAATCCACCACGAAGGCGTCGAACTGCTGCAGGTCGGTGCCCAGCAGCGCATGGGCCGAGCCGAAGGCCTGGGCCTGGCCGCCGGCATCGTCGAACCAGTCGCACAGGCTCTCGGCGGCCATCACGTCGTCGTCGACCACGGCCACGCGCATGGGCGCGCGCGGCGGGGTGGGCGTGAGCATCAGGCGCTGCACGGCATAGCGCGGGCCTTGCGGGTGCAGGCGTCGCAGGGCCGCCGGGGCGCCTATCAGCCAGCGGTCACCATCGCGCACGGCCTGCACGGCGGTGTGCGCCTGATCGCGCGGGGCCAGCAGGTGGCCGATCTGCACCTGGCAGGCGGTGTCGGCGCCTTCGAGCAGCACATGGCCTTTTTCCAGCGGGGCGGGGGCTGAGGAGCTGCCAGTGGGGGGCTGGTCCTGCGCCAGGTCGTCGAGGGACAGGCCGTGGTGCTGGGCCAGGGTGAGCACTTCGTCGAACAGCCAGCCGGCACCTTGCAGCTTGCGCCGGGCCTGGCTCACGGAGATGTCGCACAGGCGAGCCACCCAGGCCGCCTGCTGGCGTGGCGGTATGCCCTGGGTCTGCAGTGCGTGGCGAAG
>CALAKR010000090.1 GCA_937923225.1 uncultured Aquabacterium sp.
CTGGCGAGGCGCCAGAGCCCCCGGCGGCTTGTCGATCCACGATGCCGCGGGCGCACCACCGGCTGCGGCCTCCAGCGCAGCATCGGCCGTGTCGAACTGCTCGGGCGTGACCCCCGCGGCCGGCCGCTGCGCGAGTTCGTCGCGCGAGCGCATGGCCAGTTGCTGCACCTTGACAGCAGGCGGCCTGCGCTCGTCCTGCAGGATGTCTCGTGCCCAGGCAAACTCGGGCTTGTCCTCAAAGGCAGGCCCCCAGACACACCAGAGGTTCAGGTAGCGTGCCGCATGCGCCCCATCGGCCAGCCCATGACGCCCGGCCTGCTGCAGCGCCGCATCGATGAACGCCGGCACCCGGTCCAGCAGCTTGGCCGCCAGGGCGGGCCATTGCGTGCGCAGCACATCGCCCAGGGTCGCCCCCAGGTGCTCTCGCTGCACCGCCAGCATCCAGTCATGCTGCTGCGCTGTCAGCCTCAGCATGTGCACTCCTCTCGCATCAGACCTGCTCCGCCATGCGTTCGCGCACATCCGTGCGCAGCTGTCCAGCGCTCAGCGTGAACCACTCCCAGCGCTGCGCCCCTGCCACCACCCAATCGGTCAAGGGGCCGAAGGCCTCATCCAGCTGAAAAGCATCGAATTGCGGCAGCAGACCACACCAGAGCACCGGGTCATACCAGGTCCATTGAGGCGTAGCACCGTCAGGCAGCGCCACCTGCAGCAGACGGCGCCCCTGCTCCCGGGCGGCCATCAGAGACACCGGCCCGACACCGATCACGCCCCACCCGGGATAGGCAGAGGCCAGGTCGCGCAGCACCCGATCCGTGAACTCGGACTCCGGGCCCAGCTCGACGATGTAGGGCGCCACAGCCGCCTTCTCGGGCGTCTGAGCGCCGCGCCAGAGACAGTCCCAGCCAGGCACGTCGGCATCCTGGAGCAAGGCAGGCAACCCGGGCACCTTGGCGCCCTGGATCACCGCATGAACGCGCGCCCCGGGCGTGGCCCAGAGCATCGATTTGAGGTGGCTGTAAGACTGCTGCATGGCAAACAACCGCCGGCTTGCACCCTGCGGTCAAGTCCCGGATCACACCAACTGCTTGCGAAACGCCACCTGGAAGAGGCAATCGGGCTGGCGTTCCTTGAAGGAAAAGGTGATGTAGCCCCAGGGTCGCTGCAGGGCCCAGGCCGTGGTTTCGTCGAGTGAGCGGCCTCGGGGCGACTGGATCAGGCGCAGCTCTCCGAACTGCGCCCGCACCTGGGCCAGGGAGACACAGGCGCCCTCGAGCTCATAGGCCAGCGCGCTCTTGTCCTCGAACTGCAGCGAGGGCCGCAGCATGAGCGTGGCACGGCTGACCGTGAGCCCATCGCGCAAGGCCGCGCCCTTCGAGCTCAGCAGCAGATAGGCCGGGGTTTCTTCGGTCTGCTCAAAGCGCTCGCCGAGTACGGCCTCGGCCTTGGAGATCGTGATGGGCATCTGCTGCTCGACGCTGGCCACCAGGTCCCACAGTGACATTTGTTGATGTGCATTCATCGAAGATCCTTTCTTTACCTGCGGGTCACCCATCACGTCGGCACACCCCAGCAAACCCAATGTGAGCATACCTGCCAGCCACAGGCGCCGGCCTGCGCCCGTAGCGCTCCAAGTGCGTGTCATCATGGCCCCTTCGGTGGATAGGTCTTGTCATACCAGCCGCCGTAGTAGTCGGCATAGGTCTGCCCTGTCGTCGATGTTTTCTCCCCGGTCCCGAAGATGGACCCCATGCTCTGCCTGGCCTTGGCGGCGTCGCCGTCCTTCAGGAACGCGTCATAGGCCTTGTTGTAGGCTGCATGGTTGGCCGAGTTGCCTGCGATGCCGATGTCCGGCCCTCCCTTGGCAAGGATCTCGCGCTGCACCTTGATGTTGTTCATGGTGGCCGCGCCCTCATCGGCCAGCGTGCCATTGACGTAGGCCGCCTTGGACGACACATCCGCCTTGTACGGATAGGTGGCGTGTCCCACCTCGTGCGCAAGCGTTTGCGTGGCCGCGGTGGGGTTGGACTTGAGGTTGCTGTCGATCACGATCTTCGGCGGCACCGTGTCGCGGCTCGCGTAGGAGCCGCCACCGGCAGGACCGTACTCGGTCTTCCAGCCATCCGCCTGCAGCTTCTTCATGTCCTTCTGCAGGCTGGGCGACTTGGCCGCCAGCTTGTCCACGTCGTCTCCCAGTCCGGTCTTGACGCTGGTGGAGGCCGGGGGCGGCGCCGCGGCAGCAGGCGTGCCCGCCGCAGCCGGTGTGCTCGACGACGCCGCCTTGGCTGGCGGGGCCTTGGGCGGCGCGGCGCCGGGCCCCTTCACGGCAGCAGCCGGCGCCCCGGCCGGCGCGGCCGTCGACGACGTCTTGGCCGCGGCACCGCCCTTGGGCATCAGGGGATCCTTGTCCGGCTGAGGCTTGACGGCATCTTCCGGGGCGGCCACGGCGGGCGGGCTGGCCGGGCTGGCCGAGCCGCCGCTGCCGCCACAGTTGACGTTCACCAT
>CALAKR010000091.1 GCA_937923225.1 uncultured Aquabacterium sp.
CCGTATCTTGCCAATCATGTCCATGGTGATCACCCTCTTGCGTCCCTTGCTGCAAAAAGCAGCAGGGTAGGTAAAACACCTGGCTCAATTTTGGGTCGGCATCACCCAAAAAAGTGGCTCAGTTTTCGGTCGGCGTCAACAACTTTGTTGGAATGACTGGCAACCCTTGTTGTCAACGGCTCAAGGGCAGGCATGGTTCAGGCCAATCGCACTGCTCGGCGAAGATGACTTCGGTGAGGACCAGGATGAACTGACCAAGACGCCAGCCATGCGAGCGGAGTTGGCCCTTCAGATCCCGCAGGCCGTCTTGGACATGCATGCTCACTGGCTACCGCTGAGACTGGCTGTCTACGAGCGAGGAGTGGCCAAATCGATGCAGCCCAAGGTGGGCCGCAATGAGCCTTGCCCTCCAGCAACTACCGAATCTATGAAGGGCACCACGTCGAGCGTCTGGCCTTCATTCGCCGCTGTCGATCACTGGACATGGCTCTGGATGAAATTCGGGCTCTGCTGGCGCTTCAGTCAGCCCCCACCGAAAGTTGTGAAGCCGTGAACAACGTGCTGGATGAGCACATCGAACACGTGGCTCAACGGATTCGAGAGTTGACCGCCTTAAAGAAGCAACTGGTGTTACTGAGGGGGCAATGTGCTCAGGCACAAGATGTGGCGCATTGCGGCATCTTGAATGAGCTTGGCCAGGGGGAGGCGCCTATCCAGCCGACAGGTCGACAACATGTCTCAGCAAGCCACGGCAAACGCCGTTGATTGGTCTCACAAGGCAGATCGGCGGCAAGACCGGTACACACGTTCCTTCCTGCGCAGCCTATCGGATAAAGGGTTACCACCTACCTCTAGGCGGGACTTTCTGCACCGAAACCGAGATCACCCCGATTACCGTGCGCGTTTTGGAGAGCTGCCCTCGCAGACGCTGAAACGGTCGCGAGGCTGAATCAACAGCCGTGCAATGAAATCGCCAGCCAGAAAACCAAAAGCCCAGAAAGCTCACATGAACTTTCTGGGCTTGTATTTGGTAGGCGCGATTGGACTCGAACCAACGACCCCCACCATGTCAAGGTGGTGCTCTAACCAGCTGAGCTACGCGCCTGGAAGACCATGACTATAGCACGATTTCGTGCGCCTCCGCAAATTTCGGGCAGATGTGTCATTTGCGTCGCGCACGGATCACGCCATTGACCTGCCCGACCTTGCTCAGCACCGGCGCCAGGCGGGCCGTGTCGGATGTCTGCACCGTCAGCGTGATGGTGACGTGATCCCGGTGGCTCTGGCTCTGCATGGCCGACACGTGGGCCTTGCCCTGCGCGAAGGCATCGCACACATCGCGCAATAAGCCCGGGCGATCATGCGCCTCCACCTGCACATCCACGGCGTACTGGCCGCTCTTGTCGGTAGGCTGCGCACCCCAGGCCACGGGGATCACGCGCTCGGGGTGGCGCCCGGCCATCTGGCGCAGGTTGCTGCAGTCAGCACGGTGCACGGCCACGCCCTTGCCCCGCGTCACGTAGCCGCCGATGGCATCGCCCGGTGCCGGCTTGCAGCAACGCGCCAGCTGCGTGAGCAGTGAATCCATGCCCACCACCAGCACGCCCTTGCCAGACGCCGGTGCGGCGGCCGTGTCGCTGCGGCTGAGCAGTCTTTGTGCGATCAACTGGTCGGCATCGGGCGTGGGCTCTGCGGGCTTGAGCACGGCTTCGATGTTGCGCAGGGAGTATTCGTCCTTGCCCACCACCTCGAACAAGGCATCCGCGCTGCGGAAACCTAGTTGCGAGGCCAAGTCTTCCAGCTTGACCGCTGTCTTGCCGGCACGCTGCAGCAGCTTTTCGACCGCATCCCGGCCCTTGGCAATGGTGGCCTGTTGCGCCAGTGCATTGAACCAGGCGCGCACCTTGGCCCGTGCACGCGGGCTGCGCACATAGCCCAGTTCGGGGTTGAGCCAGTCCATGGACGGCCCGCCCTCCTTGGCCGCGATCACCTCGACGGTCTGGCCGCTCTGCAGCGCGGTGTTGAGCGTCACCATCACGCCGTCCACGCGCGCGCCGCGGCAGCGGTGGCCCAGGTTGGTGTGCACGGTGTAAGCGAAGTCCACTGGCGTAGCGCCCACGGGCAGGTCGATGATGGTACCGTCCGGCGTGAACACGTAAATGCGGTCTTCGAACAGGCCTGTGCCGCCCTGCCCCTGGCTGGCATCGGCCTCGGCCAGGTCACGCTCCCAGGCCAGCAGTTGGCGCAGCACGGTCTTGCGGGCCTCGGCCACGCGGCTTTCGAAATCGCCCGCGGCCTGCACGCCGGCATAGCCCTTGGCCCCGGCCTCCTTGTAGGCCCAGTGCGCGGCCACGCCGCTTTCGGCGTGCTCGTGCATGGCCTGGGTGCGCAGCTGGATCTCGATGGGGCGGCCCGCGTCGTCCAGCACCACGGTGTGCAGCGACTGGTAGCCGTTGGCCTTGGGCCGGGCGATGTAGTCGGAGAACTCGTCCTGCAGGGGGCGCCAAAGTTCGTGGACACGGCTCAGGGCCTCGTAGCAGGCGTGCACGTCGGGCACGATCACGCGCAGGGCCTGCACGTCGAACACGCGCTCGATGGGCAGGTCCTTGCCCTGCATCTTCTTCCAGATGCTGTAGAGGTGCTTGGGGCGGCCCTGCACCTGGGCATCAATGCCGGCGGCGCGCAGGGTGTCCTGCAGGCGCTGGCGCGCGGCCTCCACGCTGCGCTCGCGCGCCACCCGGGTCTCGTCCAGCATGCGGGCGATGCCCTTGTAGGTGTCCGGCTGCAGGAAGCGGAAGGACAAGTCTTCCAGCTCCCACTTGATCTGCCAGATACCCAGGCGGTTGGCCAGCGGCGCGAACACCTGCATGGATTCACGCGCCAGAGCCCGGGGGCATGGCTGCTTGGTTTCGGCGTAATGGCGCAAGGTCTGCAGGCGCGAGGCCAGGCGCAGCAGCACCACGCGCAGGTCGCGCGAGAAGGCCAGCAGCATCTTGCGAATGCGCTCGACCTGTTCAGCCG
>CALAKR010000092.1 GCA_937923225.1 uncultured Aquabacterium sp.
GACACCCGCGGCGGCCTGGTGCGCTTCGAACTGAACGGCGTGCAGCGCAAGGTGCTGGCCGTGGCCATCGGTGCCGAGCTGCACCTCGTCATCGACGCCGCCACCTTCGTGTTCACCGAAGCCTCGCCCTGGCCCGACCAGAACGCCGCGCAGGACCCGAGCCGCGCGCTGGCCCCCGTGGCCGGCACCGTCGCCCAGGTGCTTGTGCAGCCGGGTGACACCGTGGCCGAGGGCCAGCAACTGCTGAGCATCGAGGCCATGAAGATGGAAATGTGGCTCACCGCCCAGGCCGCCGGCACCGTCAAGGCCGTGCACGCCAAGGTGGGCGACCAGGTGCAGGCCAAGGCCCTGCTGATCGACATCGAACTGCTTGAGACGAACAAGGACTGACACCATGGACAAGGCCATTCTGACCTGCGCGCTGACCGGCGTGCTCACCGATCCCGCCCAGCACCCCGTGCCCGTCACGGCCGCCGAGATGGCCGCCGCCGCGCGCGAGGCCTTTGATGCGGGCGCCTCCATCATGCACGTACACCTGCGCCAGCAGGCCCCGGGCATGGGCCGCCTGCCCAGCTGGGATCCGGACGTCGCCGCCGAGATCGACACCGCGATCCGCAACGCCTGCCCCGGCGTCATCATCAACCTGACCACCGGCGTGGTCGGCAAGGACATCTCCGGCCCCGTGGCCTGCATCCGCCGCGTGCGCCCCGAGATCGCCGCCTGCAACGCCGGCAGCCTGAACTACCTCAAGATCAAGGAGAACGGCCAGTGGGCCTGGCCGCCCATGCTGTTCGACAACACGGTCGACAAGGTCAAGTCCATGATCGACGTGATGCACGAGACAGGCACGCGCCCCGAGTTCGAATGCTTCGACGTGGGCATCGTGCGCTCCGTGGGCATGTACCAGAAAGCCGGTATGACCGACCACCTGGAGTACAACTTCGTGATGGGCGTGGCCTCGGGCATGCCGGTGGATGCCGATCTGCTGGCCCTGCTGGTCAAGTACCGCGAGCCCGGCACCGTGTGGCAGACCACGCTGATCGGCCGCGAAGAGATCTGGCCCGTGCATCAGGCCACGGCTGATCTGGGCGGCATGCTGCGCACTGGCGTGGAAGACACCTTCTACCTGCCCGGCGGCGCCCGCACCACCGGCAACGGCCAGCTGATCGAGGCCCTGGCCCAATGCGCCCGCAACGCCGGCCGCGAGATCGCCAGCCCTTCTGAGGCCCGCGCACTGCTGGGCCTGAAGGACGGCAGCCAGCACGGCGCGACCGCCCCTCAAGCCGCCGCAGCCTGAGCTGGTTTCGCCTCGTGGCACAGCGCCTGAGGGAACACCCCCGCTTGTCGCGGGGTGTTCCCTGCTGTCGCCTCACATCATGGACGGGGCTTCAGGCAAGCTCCTACAGTCGCGGCTCCTGATCCAACACGATCCGACTGCGATGCCACCCGCCATGTCCGCCGCGCTGTCACCCGACACCGCCCCTCACGCGCTCACACCCGGCCAGGCCCCTCGCCTGTCCACGGTGATGTCCGGCCCCGTGCGGCTGGCCGTCAAGCAGTGGGGTGATCCGCGCCGGCCCACCATCGTGCTGGTACACGGCTACCCGGACAACAGCGCCGTGTGGCACCCCGTGGCCGAACTGCTGGCGCGTGACTTCCACGTGGTGGCCTACGACGTGCGCGGCGCCGGCCAGTCCGACCGCCCCGCCCGCATCCGCGACTACAAGCTCGACAAGCTCAAGGACGATTTCGTGGCCGTGATCGACCAGGTCAGCCCGGACAAGCCCGTGCACCTGGTGGCGCACGACTGGGGCTCGATCCAGAGCTGGGAAGCCGTCACCGAGCCGGCCCTGCAGCACCGCATCCTCTCGTTCACCAGTTGCTCCGGCCCCTGCCTGGACCACATCGGCCATTGGTTCCGCCAGCGCCTGGCGCACCCTACCTGGCGCAACGTCAAGCAGTTGCTGATCCAGTCGGTCAAGTCCTGGTACATCTACTTCTTCCAGCTGCCCCTGCTGCCCGGCCTGCTGTGGCGTGCTGGCGTGGGCCGCGCCTGGCCCAAGCTGGTTCGCCTGCTGGAAGGCACCCAGGTGGAGACCAACCCCACCCAGGTGGCCGACGGCGTGCACGGCGTGCAGCTGTACCGTGCCAACATGCTGCCGCGCCTGCTGCGCCCGCGCAACCGGCCCACCACCGTGCCCGTGCAGGTGCTGGTGCCGCGCCGCGACCTGTACGTCAGCCCCTGGCTGACCGAAGACCTGCACCGCTGGACCGACAAGCTCTGGCGTCGCGAGTACACCGCCGGCCACTGGATGCCCGCCTCGCACCCGGGCGAAATGGCCGGTGCCATCCGCCGCTTCGTGCAGTTCACCAGCCGCCCGGCTGCCGCGGCCTGATCCAGCGGCCTCGGCCGGCCTGAATCCCTGGTGCCAGTGGGGCCTTGGCCTCAAGCCAGCTTGCACCCGCGTCGAAATCACGGCATATCCGAACCTGCGAACACCAAACATCTCAGGGGACATGCCGCCCAGCCACGACCCGCCCTCGACCATGGATGGCGCCGCCCCCCTGGGCACCTCCTGGCTGACGGGCTCCCACCCTCACACACGGCACGCCATCGGCCGCCTGGCCTGGCTGCTGCCGCCTTACGGTGTGAGCTGCTCGGTGCTGGGGCTGGCCGTGTGGATGGGCCTGCTGCCTGGCTGGAAGGTGGCCTTCATCACCGTGTTCAGCTTTGGCGGCCTGGCCGTGTTCTATGCCCTGATGCGCAGTGGCTGGCACCTGCGCCATCGGGAGCCCACGCTGGCCTATGCCCGCGTGCTGTTCAGCCTGACCTGCGTGGCCCTGTCCTACGCCCTGCTGCCCCCGGTGCGTGGCCTGGCGCTGCAGTACCTGTGCATCATCCTGGTCTTCGACATGAACCGGCTCACGCCGCTGCAGGTGCGCGTGGCGGCCATCGTGGCCCCTGTGCTCATCGTGGGCATGCTGCTGGTGGCGGTGCACCTGGGTTTGAGCACCGCCGATGTCGATACCGAGGTGATCAACCTGGCCATGGCCGCCGCGATGGGGCCGGTGCTGCTGATCGTCTCCGGCACGGCCCGGCGCATCCGGCGGCAGATGCTGGACACCCGCACCGAGCTGACCCGCACGCTGGACCGCACCCAGGCCCTGGCCATCCGCGACGGGCTCACCGGCCTGTACAACCGCCGGCACCTGCAGCAACGCCTGGCCGAAGAGCTGCAGCGCCAGCGGCGCAACCACCGCCCCTTCTGCGTAGCCCTGCTGGACATCGACCAGTTCAAGCGGATCAACGACCAGCATGGCCATGCCTCGGGCGATGCCGTGCTGCGCGCGGTGGCCCGCCTGCTGCCCGCCGCCATGCCCCAAACGGCACTGTTGGCCCGCTGGGGCGGCGAAGAATTCCTGGTGCTGTTGCCCGACACCGCACTGGCCCCGGCCCGCGACGTGCTGCAGCGCCTGCACCAGGCCATGGCCCAGGAAGACTGGCCCGCCGTGGCACCCGGCCTGGCCCGGGTCACGTTCTCGGCCGGGCTGTGCCAGAGCGTGAGCACCGATGAGGTTCACCGCACCCTGGAACGGGTTGACCAGGCCCTGTACGAGGCCAAGGCCCTGGGGCGCAACCGCACGATCGTGCAGGAGGCCCCATGAGCGCGCAACACAGCCTGCCGCCCTGGTCCCGGCTGCGTCGCCAGGCGGGCGATCTGCTGCTGGGCACCGAGCCACGCATGCGCAGCCGCCTGCTCATGTGCCTGCTGGCCAACTCGCTGTACCTGGGCTGGATCCTGTTCATTCCGCTGTACATCATGCCGCGGGGCTTGGTGTCGCCTAGCGCAGCGCACTTCTTCATCGCCCACCAGTTCATCGCGCTGATCACCTTCTACCCGCTGGTG
>CALAKR010000093.1 GCA_937923225.1 uncultured Aquabacterium sp.
ATGCTCAGCTTCGGGCACGCGGTGTACTCGGGCCTCGGCTCCTTCGCGGCCATCCACGCGCTCAACCACGTGTCTTCGGGCACCTGGAACATCCCTGTCAGCCTGATCCCCATCGTGGGCGGCATCGGCGGTCTGGTGGTCGCGGCCATCCTGGGCGCGGTCACCACCAAGAAGTCAGGCACCATCTTCGCGATGATCACGCTGGGCGTGGGTGAGCTGGTCTACGCCATGTCGCTGATGCTGCCCGAGTTCTTCGGCGGTGAGGGCGGCATCTCGGGCAACCGTGTCGTGGGCGAGCCCTTCATGGGCATCACCTTTGGCCCGCAGACCCAGGTGTACTACCTGATCGCGCTGTACTGCTTCATCTGCACGGTGCTGATGTACGCGTTCACGCGCACGCCGCTGGGCCGCATGCTCAACGCGGTGCGCGACAACCCCGAGCGCGTCGAGTTCATCGGCTACGACACGCAGCGCGTGCGCTTCTTCTCCTTCATGATCGCGGGCTTCTTCGCCGGCATCGCCGGGGGCCTGTACACGCTGAACTTCGAGATCGTGACGGCCGAGGTGGTCAGTGCGCACCGCTCGGGGGCCTACCTGTTGTTCACCTTCCTGGGCGGCGCGCTGTTCTACTTCGGGCCGATCATCGGCGCGGTGCTGATGGTGTTCGCCACGGTGCTGCTGTCCGAGCTGACCAAAGCCTGGCTGCTGTACCTGGGCGTGATCTTCCTGGTGATGGTGATGTACGCGCCGGGCGGCGTGGCCAGCCTGATCATGATGAACGTGCGTGTGGCCGCCTACGGCATGCTGCGCAAGCTGTGGACCTCTTATCTGGCGCTGGCCGGCACGCTGGCCACCACGCTGCTGGGCGTCTCGGCCATGGTCGAGATGGTCTACCACATCAAGCTCAACGAGGCCCTGGGCCCGCAGATGAGCTTCCTGGGCGCCGAGCTCAACACCCGTGGCATGGATGCCTGGCTGGGCGCTGCCTTGCTGGTGATCGTGGGCGCGGGCCTGTTCGAGCTGTCCCGCCGCACCTTCGTGCAGCAGTGGAGCCAGATCCAGGAAGACATCGAGGCCGAGATCCGCCGCCGGGCGGCGCTCTGATGAAGTCCCATTGAACAAGATCGCAGTCTCATGAGCACCCCGACCTCATCCTCCCAAGGCCTTGCCTTGGAGTTGCGCGATGTGCGCAAATCCTTCGGCAAGACCGACATCATCCGTGGCGCCAACCTGGCCGTGAAGGAAGGCGAGCGCGTCGCGCTGATCGGCCCCAATGGCGCGGGCAAGTCCACGCTGTTCAACCTGATCAGCGGGCGTCTGCCCATCAGCAGCGGCGAGATCCTGCTGCACGGCCAGCGCATCGACGGCCAGAAACCCTACGAAATCAACCGCCGTGGCCTGGCTCGCAGCTTCCAGGTGTCCAACTTGTTCCCGCGCCTGTCGGTGTACGAGAACATCCGCTGCGGCGTGCTGTGGTCCATGGGGGCGGGCTATTCCTTCTGGCGCTTTTTGGGCGACATGAAGAAGGTCAACGACCGCACCGAGGAGATCCTGCACATGATCCGGCTGGACAAGCGCCGCGACACCTCCGTGTCCTCGCTGACCTATGCCGAGCAGCGCGCGCTGGAGATCGGCGTGACCATCTCCGGCGGCGGCAACGTGGTGCTGCTCGACGAGCCCACTGCGGGCATGAGCAAGTCCGAGACGGCGCGCTTCGTGAACCTGATCCGCGAAGTCACCGTGGGCAAGACCCTGCTGACCGTGGAGCACGACATGGGCGTGGTGTTCGGCCTGGCCGACCGCATCGCGGTGCTGGTGTACGGCGAAGTGATCGCCTTTGACACCCCCGAGAACGTGCGCGCCAATGAACGCGTCAAAGAAGCCTACCTGGGCTCGGTGCTGGCCGACCAGCAAGCCGCCGAAGCCGGAGTCTGATCCCATGCTTGCCATCAAAGACCTGCACGCCTTCTACGGCAAGAGCCACATCCTCCATGGCGTGAACATGGAGGTCAAACCCGGCGAGATCGTGAGCCTGCTGGGCCGCAACGGCTCGGGCCGCTCGACCACCATCAAGACCATCATGGGTCTGGTCGACGGCCATGGCTCGATCGAGTGGAACCAGCACAAGCTGCTGGGCGAGAAGACCTACGACATTGCCCGCCTGGGCCTGGGCTACGTGCCCGAGAGCCGCGACGTGTTCCCCAAGCTCACGGTCGAGCAGAACCTGCTGCTGGGCCAGAAGCCCGGCGCCGGCAAGAAGAAGGGCCGCTGGAGCATCGACGACATGTACCAGATGTTCCCGCGCCTCAAGGAGCGCCGCAATACCGAGGCGGGCGTGATGTCCGGCGGCGAGCAGCAGATGCTCACGCTGTGCCGCACGCTGATGGGCGACCCCGATCTGATCATGATCGATGAGCCTACCGAGGGCCTGGCGCCCAAGATCGTCGAACTGGTGGCCGAGTACCTGAAGGAACTCAAGCGCCGCGGTCTGGGCGTGCTGCTGGTCGAGCAAAAGCTCACCATCGCGCTCGATATTTCAGAGCGCTGCTACGTGATGGGCCACGGCAGCGTGGTGTTCGAAGGCACCCCGCAGGCCC
>CALAKR010000094.1 GCA_937923225.1 uncultured Aquabacterium sp.
CAATGCTGTCAGCAGTCATCACGTTCGCGTAAGCCGGTAGCGCATGATCGATATGTTCCTTTTTGTCGTCACAACATTGCATTCGACGAAACAAAGGAACATACTCCGCCCATGCACTCCGGCACCCACACTCAGCGCGTCCTCGATCTGGCCGGCCAGAAGGGGCTGCTGCGCGCCAGCGATCTGGACGCTATCGGTGCGCCACGGGTCGTTCTGACGCGCCTGACCGCTGCGGGCCTGCTGGAAAAGGTGGCGCGTGGCCTGTACCGTCTGCCGGGTGTCCAGGTTTCAGAATTCGAGAGCCTTGGCACCATCGCCACCAAGGTGCCGCAAGCGGTGTTCTGCCTGCTCACAGCCTTGCAGTTTCACGAGCTGACCACGCAGCTGCCGCGTCAGGTCTGGATCGCCATGCCTCGGGGCAGCCATCCGCCTCGTGTCGACTACCCGCCCCTCAAGATGGTCCAGTTCACGGGTGATGCCTATTCGGCGGGGGTTGAGGAGGTCGAGCGCGACGGTGTGAGGCTGCGGGTTTACAGCGTGGCCAAGACTGTGGCGGATTGCTTCAAGCATCGCAACAAGATCGGGCTGGATGTGGCGCTGGAGGCGCTGAAAGGCGCCCGAGCGCACAGCAATGCATCCGTCGATGACATCTGGCATTTCGCCAAGATATGCCGCGTGGCCAATGTGATGCGCCCCTATCTGGAGAGCACCGGATGAGTGCGGCCACCCCAAATGTCGCGGCATCCGTCCGTGCGCACCTGCTCAATGTCGCCAAGGCGCAAGGCGTCGATTTCAATCAGGTGACTATTCCTCCATAGGGCAACGTTCCCTCCATAGGGCAACGTTCGCCGCTGGCCGCCAGAGCGCCCGCCAACTCCCGCGCAACCTTGGCGCTGACCCCCTTGCCCGTGATCGACAGCGCCGGGGCATGGACCAGCATCCGCGCAAACACATCTCGCACTTCTTCCGCGCGGATGTCGTCGATCAAGGCAATCGTCTCAGCCAGCAGCGTCACGCCTCCACTGGCCCACAGTTCCTCGACAGCCCGCTCCATCATCGCGAAGGGCCGTTCACTGGCGCGCACGTAGGACACGGTCAACTGGTTCTTCGCCCGCTCCAGATGAACCGGGTCGATGGCGTCCGTCTGCGCATGCAGCAGCTCGCCCGTGGCTTTCACCAGCGCTTCGATCTTGTCCGGGGTGGTCACGGCATGCACCACGAAGTTGAGCCAGTTGTCGCCACTGTCGATGCTGGCATCGGCCGTGTAGGCCAGGCCCAGCCGCTCCCGCACCGTGTCGACCAAAGGGGCCGACATCCCGCCGCCGAACAGATTGGCCGCGAGCGCAGCAGCCAGGCGCAAGCGCTGCGATGGCATGCCGTCCGGGCCCGTGGGCGTCAGCGGATAGGCGATGTTCAAGAACACCTGCGACACCTGCGTGAAGCGCCGGGCCACCGCCTGGCCGGCATACGCCGCGGGCACCGGGGGATGCGGCTTGGCGCTGTCGGCCGATGCAGGCATCGCCGTGAACAGATCCTCGGCAAGGCGCATCCAGGCGTCGACGTCGAAGTGGCCGGCAGCCACGACGACCGTGTTGTCAGCCACGTAATGCTGCTGCACATGGCGAACCAGATCGTCGCGTGTAAAGCCCTCGATGTTCTTGACGGTGCCGATCACGGGCATGCCCATGGGATGGGCGCCCCAGATGGCACGGTCGAGCAGCTCGTTGGAGCTGTCGTCGGGATCTTCGTCGTACTCGATGGCTTCCTGGCGGATCACCTCCAGCTCGCGCTGCAGTTCGATCTCGGGGAATGTGCTGTGGAGCACGATGTCGGCCGTCATGCCGAGCAGTTGCTGCGCGTGCTCAGCCAGGCCGGTCATGAAGTAGCCGGTGCTGTCCTTGCCGGTGTAGGCGTTGACGTCCGCGCCCAGCCGTTCCGCATCCAGGTTGATGGCCTGCACGGAGCGCGTGGTGGTGCCCTTGAAGGCCATGTGCTCCAGGACATGGCTGATGCCGTTGGTGGCGGGCGTTTCGTCGCGCGAGCCGACGTGCAGGAACACGCCCACGCTGACGCTCCGCACGTGGGGCATGGGCAGGGCCAGCAGCCGCACGCCGTTAGGCAGTGTGCGGAGGATCGGGGTCGCGTTTTCCATGCGTTATTGTCGCTGTGGGCCGCTGATCGCTGCGCAACTCGGCAATCAGCCGTGCCAGCGCCTTGTGCGCCTCGGCGCCACTCAGGCCCAGCTCGGTCAGATCGCCGCGCGCGATGGCCTCGCCGAACTGGTCGATCTGCACCAGCAGGCTGCCCAGGGCTTCCGGGCCATGGTGATCAGCCACCAGCGGTGCCAGCACCTGCATCAGGTGCCGCCGCCCCTGTGTGCGCTGGGCCGCGATGTCCGGCACCTGGTGCAGCACGCTGCGCAGGTTCAGCCGGAAGGTCAGGAAGGGGCGCAGGTTGTCCACGAAGGATTCGGCCAGATCCGCCGTGCTGAGGTGCTGGTCCTGGATCACGGCCAGCCACATGGCGACCTCGGCCTCGTCCCACACGGCCATCACCTCGGCCATCACCGCGGCCTTGTCCTTGAACCAGCGGTAAAAGGTTTGAGGCGCAAAGCCCGCCCGTCGCGCGATGCGGTTGGTGTCGGTGCCGCTGTAGCCCGCCTCGATGAACTCGGACATGGCCGCTTCCAGCAGGCGGGTGCGCGTGTCACTGCTGCGCTCGGGGGGCGAGTTGCTCATCGGCGGGTGTCCAGCCAGGCGGTGATCTGGCGGCCCAGGTCGTCGGCGCAGGGCTCGTGCAGCAGGTCGTGCGCCATGTCCTTGTAGCGGATGGTGTGCAGCAACTGGGCGGGCAGGCGCTCGGCGAAACGCGCGCAGGCCTCGGCAGGCACCAGGCGGTCTCGGTCAGAGAAGCTCAGCAGGGTGGGCACGGTCCAGCCCTCGCCGGCCTGTTCCAGCACCTGCCGTGCGGTCTGCAGCATGAACTGGCAGGTGTGGGGCGTGAGCTTGGTGTGCATCAGCGGGTCGGCGCGTTTGGCGGCCACCACGGCCGGATCGCTGTTGCCCCAGCTTTGCATGTGCGCCAGTGAGACGGGCAGGTCCGGCACCAGACGGTGCAGCACGCTCAGCGTGGCGCTCTGCGGGCCGGGCAGGGTGGGCATCAGGGCGGGCGCGAGCAGCACGATGCCATCCGTGGGGCGCGACCACGGCTCGGCAGGGGCGTGGCGGCTCAGGGCTGCGGCCAGGCGCGCCGCCAGCAGGCCGCCGAAGCTCATGCCCAGGAACACGTGCGGCAAGCGTGGGTAGTGCTGGCTGAGGTGGTCGTGCAGGCTGGCCTGATCGCCCAGCAGATCGAGCGGCTGGGGGATGACACCGCGCTCGCCGCTGGAGCGCCCATGCGCCCGGTGGTCGATGCCGGCCACCGCCCAGCCCGCGGCATTGAGCGTGCGGGCCAGGCGATCGAAGCGCCCCTGGTGTTCGCCCAGCCCATGCAGTGTCTGCACCACCCCCCGGGGCGAAGTGACCGGCCAGTGCGCCACATGCAGGGTGGCGCCGTTGGCGACGGCCAGGGAGGTGGGCAATGCGTGATCGGCGGACGGCATGGTCATGGAGTGTAGAGGGGGGGCTTGAGGAGGCCGACGACGGTGAGGGGCCCTCCGTGTAAGTACGGATGGAGGCCTGATGCCATGTGAGTGATATTCATATCACATCGAATGAGTGAATCACTGAAAGGTGTGCAGGTCATGAATCAAATCAGGAAGGACATTCACAAGCGGTCGGCGCGGGCCAGTGCATGGACCATCGGGCGGGCAGGTGGCTTGGCGGTCTGTGCCGGGCTGTTGCTGGGCCCGGTGGGCGCGCTGGCCACGGAATCCGGGCTGCGGCCCTGCGAGGGTGTGGGCCCGGCCAGCGTGTTGCTGTCCGGGCAGGGGGCGCTGGAATCGATCGCCTTCGACCAGCAGGGGCGGCTGCTGTTCACCGCCTTGTTCAAGGGGCAACTGCTGCGGCAGGACGCGCCGCAGGCGGCCCCGGTCACCGTGGCCAGCGGCGTGACCAACCCGGGCGGCATCGCGGTGACGGGCCAGGCCGAGGCCTACGTGGGTGTGGGCAACAGCCTCAACGGCCTGGTGCCTTCCCTGGGCAAGGCGGGCATCGTCAAGGTGGATCTGGACAACGGCCAGGTCACGCCGGTGGTACGCGGCCTGTCCATGGCCAACGGCCTGGTGCGCGCTGCCGATGGCACTTTCTACGCCTCGGATGACCTGGCGGCCAGCCTGGACCGTGTCCTGCCGGATGGCACCGTGCAGCGCACCTGGCTCAAGCAGAACAGCAACGGCCTGGCCCTGAGCAAGGATCAGAAGACGCTGTTCGTGAACCAGATGATCCCGGCGCGCATCCTCGCGGTCGACCGTGCCACGGGGCAGACCAGCGTGGTGGCCGATGCGCCGCCAGCGCGCAAGTGGAGCTGGCTCGATGGCCTGGACATCGATGACCAGGGGCGGCTTTACGTGGTGTCGTACTGGGCGGGCGAGGTGTGGCGGCTGGATCCGGCCAGCCGGCAGATGTGCCTGCTGGCGTCAGGCCTGTCCATGCCCAGCGCCGTGGCCGTGGGGCGTGCCCACGGGGCCTACAGCGCGACCAGCATCTACGTGACGACGCATTCGGGCCGCCTGCATGAAGTGACGAATGCGGTGCCGTCCATATTCGAGGGAAGATGAAAAAAGAGGCACGCCCTCCTGTCGGAAGTCCGTGCCTCTCGCGCACCTCGCGGTGCGCTGGCCCTCAGTGGGCCGTGGCTTTCGCCACCAGGTTCGCCGGCAGCTCACCCAGGTGGTCCAGGTGCATCGCGTACTGCGCCCGCCCGTGCGACAGCGCCCGCAGCTGCCCGATGTAGCCGAACATCTCGCCCAGCGGCACGTGCGCCTGGACCACGGCGGCGTTGCCGCGCGTGTCCTGCGCACGCACCACGCCGCGCCGGCGCATCAGGTCGCCGATGACGTCGCCCAGGTGGTCGGGCGGTGTCACCACCTCCACGTCCATCACGGGCTCCAGCACCACCGGGCCGGCCTGGCTTGCTGCCTCGCGGAAGGCCGCTGCGGCCGCCAGCTCGAAGGCCAGCGCCGACGAGTCCTTCTCATGGAAGGCCCCATCGACCAAGGTGGCCAAGAAGTCCACCACCGGGAAGCCCGCCGCCGCGCCGACCTGCGCCGCGCGCTGCACCCCGGCTTCCACGGCCGGGATGAACTCGCGTGGCACCGCGCCGCCGACCACCTCGCTGGCGAAGCGCACGCCCTCGCCGCGTTCGAGCGGTTCCAGGCGCAGCACCACCTGCGCGAACTGGCCCGGGCCGCCGCTCTGCTTCTTGTGCAGGTGCGTGACCTCGGCCGTGCGCGTGATCGTCTCGCGGTAGGCCACCTGGGGCCGGCCCACGTTCACTTCCACGCCATGGCGCGCGCGCAGCTTCTCCAGCGACACCTCCAGCTGCAGCTCGCCCATGCCGGACAGCAGCGTCTGGCCCGTTTCCGGATCCTGCCGCAGGTGCAGGCTCGGGTCCTCGCGGACCAAAGCCTGCAGTGCCTTGGACAGCGCCTGCTGGTCGGCCTGGGTGCGCGGCTCCACGGCCACGTCGATGACCGGCTCGGGCACGGTGATGCTCTCCAGCACCACCGGGTGGGCCGGATCGCTCAGCGTGTGCCCGGTCAGCGTGGACTTGAGGCCCACGATGCCCGCGATGTCGCCCGCCACCAGTTCCGTGCGTTCCAGCCGCTTGTCGGCATGCACCTCGTAGAGGCGCCCGATGCGCTCCTTCTGCCCGGTGCTGGTGTTGAGCAGCACGTCACCCACGCGCACACGGCCCTGGTAGACCCGCACGAAGACCATCGCGCCGTGCTCGTCGTGCACCAGCTTGAAGGCCAGTGCGGCGAACGGGCCCGCCGCGCCCTGGCCTTCGCCATGAGACGCATCGGCGGCGATGTCCTCGGGCGCCGGCAGGTAGGCGTTGACCGCGTCCAACAAAGGCTCCACGCCCTTGTTCTTGAACGCAGAGCCGGCCAGCACGGGCACGACCGCACCCGCCAGCGTGCCGCGGCGCAGGGCCGATCGCAGCAGCGCTTCAGGCACGTCGCCGTCACGCACATAGGCTTCCAGCGCGGCCTCGTCCTGGTCTGCCACGGCATCGAGCAGGCGCGCACGCGCCGCTTCCACCTGGGGCAGCAACTCGGGCGGCACGGGGCCGGTTTCCATCGGCGCGCCGGCGCGGTCGCTGGGCCAGTACAGGGCCTGCATCGCGACCAGGTCGACCACGCCGTGGAAGCCCGCCTCCTCGCCGATTGGCAGGTGCAGCACGGCCGTGCGCACGCCCAGGCGCTCTTCGATCATGCGCACCACGCGAGCGAAATCGGCGCCCGTGCGGTCCAGCTTGTTGATGAAGGCGATGCGAGGCACACGGTACTGGTCGGCCAGGCGCCAGTTGGTCTCGGTCTGCGGCTCCACGCCAGCCACGCCATCGAACACGACGACAGCGCCATCGAGCACGCGCAGCGAACGGTTGACCTCGATGTTGAAGTCGATGTGGCCGGGTGTGTCGATCACATTGATCTGCACGCCCTTCCAGAACACCGTGGTCGCGGCGCTGTTGATGGTGATGCCACGCTGACGCTCCTGCGGATCGAAATCCATCGTGGCGGCGCCGTCATGGACTTCGCCCAAGCGGTGGTTTTCGCCCGTGTAGAACAGGATGCGTTCGGTGGTGGTGGTCTTGCCCGCGTCGACGTGGGCAATGATGCCGATGTTGCGCAGGGCGCGGGGGCCCGTGTTGGCAGGGGCAGGGGTGTTGTGACGGTTGCTCATACGGATCTTTCAAAAAATGAGCCGGGGTAACTGTGGTCAGCCCCCGGCGGAAAGATCCGCATCTGTCAGGGGGCTAGCCGCCGTTCGCTTGCGGTGAAGCGACGTGCAGGCCAAAGCGCGGGCGCAAGCAGGCCCGGGCCTTGGCCGCGTGAATCGTGGCGATCAGCTTGTCGTAGGTGCGCATGGCGGTCGGGTCCTGTGACGGGTTGAAAAAACAAAAGCCCCGGTGGCGGGGGGCCAACCGGGGCGGGGTTCCCGGAAGGCCGCAGCCTTCCGGACGTGTGACGTCGAAAGGCTATCGCTGCAAGGCGGTCGTCGTGCGCTCACCCACGGGCAGGCTTGCTTCGGTTTGACGAAGCGCGCGCTGGCCGGCCGTGAACGCGGGGTTGAAGATCATGATGAACGCCTTGGGGCGGTGACGTATGGTTGACAAATGCCTGACGACGGAACGAGAGACAACAGCCGTTTTCGCTGCGGTATGAATTGTGCGCTTGTGGGAGAAAGCCTGCAATGACCGCATTGGCCTCGCATGTATCGCCGACAGGTGGGCACAGTTTCAGTCGTAGCCGACCTTTTCGCCCAATTTCTCGTAGTTGTTGTACGCCTGCTGGTACGTCTTGTACAGATCTTCGCATTTGTCGTGGATCTGATGGTGCTTGCGCTGGGCAGCAAAGATGGCGTTCTGCTTGGTGTCCAGCTTCGCACGGACCCTGGCATCGCCGGGGGCGAGGATCAAGGCCTTGTGCAGCACATTGATGCCGTTCATAGCTGCGTCGATCTCATCCTGGGCCCTGCCGAGGGCATCGAGTTCGTCGTCGTATTCGTCGTAGGCCTCCTTCATGCGCTGAATGGCTTTCGTGATGATGGGATTCGGCATGGTGTTCACTCCTGAAGGTTGAGGATG
>CALAKR010000095.1 GCA_937923225.1 uncultured Aquabacterium sp.
CCTCGCGCAGCTGCAGGGTCAGCTCCGCCTGGCCGCCCTCGTAGCGCTGCAACTCGGCGCCCAGCACGTTCACGAAGGGGATGTTGACGGCGAAGGGAATGGCCATGGTGGCTCGCTCTGCTTCAACCGCCCGTGCAGGCGCTCACGCCGCCATCGACCGCCAGGATCTGGCCGGTGATGTGCTTGCCAGCGTCCGACGCCAGCAGCACGGTGGCGCCCTTCAGGTCTTCGTCGTCGCCCACGCGCAGCAGCGGTGCGTGCTTGGCGATGTTGTCTTCGCCAACGGCGCCCAGCAGACCGGCCGTCATCTTGCTGGGGAAGAAGCCCGGCGCGATCGCGTTGACGTTGATGCCCAGTTGGCCCCACTCGCAGGCCAGCGCGCGCGTGAAGTTCACGACCGCGCCCTTGCTGGTGTTGTAGGCGATGGTCTGCATGAAGGGCGGATTGCCGCCCAGGCCGGCAATGGAGGCCACGTTGATGATGCGGCCCTTCTTGCGGGCGATCATGCTGCGCTTGGCAATCGACTGTGACAGCAGGAAGTAGCCACGCACGTTGAGGTTCATCACCTTGTCCCAGGCTTCGAGCGGGTGGTCCTGCGCGGGGGCGCCCCAGGTGGCACCGGCGTTGTTGACAAGGATGTCGACATCACCCACGCGCTCCAGCGTCTCGCCGACCAGGCGCTCGATGTCATCGGGGTTGCCGGCATCCGCCGCCACCCAGCGGGCATCGATCCCGGCATCCTGCAGCGCGGCCACGGCCTGCTCAAGATCAGCCGCCTTGCGCGAGCTGATCACGACCTTGGCGCCGGCTTCGCCCAGCGCGTGGGCCATCTGCAGGCCCAGGCCGCGCGAGCCGCCGGTGACCAGAGCCGTGCGGCCGGTCAGATCAAACAGTTGCTGAACCTTGCGGGGTGTATTGCTCATCGGTACTTCCTTCAAACGTTGTAGTCCAGCACGTGGCGGGCCGAGGCCATCTCGCGGATCTGCTTGACCACCTCCTGGTGGTGCGGGTGCGGCTGGTAGGCGTCGAGCGCATCGGCATTGGCAAAGGTGGACACCAGCACCACGTCGCAGTTGGCGTCCAGCCCATCGGTCTTGATACCGACGTCGAACTCATGGATGCCAGGCACCAAAGCCTTGCAGCTGTCCAGCAGGGCCTTGACCTTGGGGGCATCCTCGGGACGCTTGAGGGTGAACATCACGATGTGTCGGAGCATGTCGGGATCCTTGAGAAGGCGTTCAGAACCAGTCGGCCTGGGCCTTGGCGCAGGTCAGGTCGCGGCGCGAGACCACGCCCAGCCAGGCGTCGATCTTGGGCAGCTCGTAGGCGAAGAAGTAGTCGGCGGCGGCCAGCTTGCCTTGCAGGAAGCCGGGGCCTTCGGGGCGCTTGTCCCACTCGCCTTCGGCCTGCGCCGCCTTGGCGGCCAGGGCCAGCTCCAGCCAGATCCACGCGAGCACTGTGTGGCCGAAGGCCTGCAGGTAGGGCGTGGCGTTGGCCAGGGCCTCTTCGGGCACACCGGTGGCCCAGGCGGCCTTGGTCGCGGCGCCAACCTTCTGCAGCGCTTGCGCGAGGGCCGTGCCATGCTCGGCCAGGCCTTGTACATGGCCGGCCTTCTGGATGGACTGGCTGATGCGCTCGGCCAGCACGCTCAGGGCCTTGCCGCCGTTCATCACCACCTTGCGGCCCAGCAGGTCCAGGCCCTGGATGCCGTGCGTGCCTTCGTGGATCATGTTCAGGCGGTTGTCGCGCCAGTACTGCTCCACTGGGAAATCGCGCGTGTAGCCGTAGCCGCCCAGGATCTGGATGGCCTGGCTGTTGGCCTCCTGCGCCCATTCGCTGGGCCAGCTCTTGGCGATCGGCGTGAGCAGCTCCAGCAGCAGGCGGGCGTTCTCGCCCTGCTCGGCCGTGCCGGTCATCTCGTCATCGACCAGCTGCGAGCACAGCAGGCCCAGGGCCAGGCCGCCTTCGACCACGGCCTTCTGCATCAGCAGCATGCGCTTGACGTCGGTGTGCTCGATGATGGGGATCTGCGGCGCGCTGTGGTCCTTCCCGCCAGCCCCCATATGGCGGCCTTGCGGGCGCTCAAGCGCGTAGTTGAGCGAGGCCTCGTAGCCGGCGTAGCCCAGCATGGTCGCGCCCAGGCCCACGCCGATGCGCGCCTCGTTCATCAGCGTGAACATGCACTTCAGGCCCTCGCCCTGCTTGCCGATCAGGTAGCCCACGGCACCGGCCTGGCCGTTCACCGGGAACTTGCCCTCGCCGAAGTTCAGCAGCGTGTTGACGGTGCCGCGGTAGCCGAGCTTGTGGTTCAGGCCGGCCAGGGCCACGTCATTGCGTTGTGTGGAAATGCTGCCATCGGCCTTGACCAGCTTGCGCGGCACGATGAAGAGCGAAATGCCCTTCACGCCAGGCACGGGCTTGCCGTCATCCCCCGGAATCTTGGCCAGCACCAGGTGCACGATGTTCTCGCCCATCTCGTGCTCGCCGCCCGAGATCCACATCTTGTTGCCCTTGAGTCGGTAGCGCTGGCCCAGCGGGTCCTGTGTCCAGTCGACACCGCTGCCATCGCCCTCGACATCGGGCACGGCTCGCGTGTTGATGTCCGACAGGCTGGAGCCGGCCTGCGGCTCGCTCAGGCACATGGTGCCGAAGGTGCGGCCTTCCAAACCAGGCTTGGCGAAGGTCTCGATCTGCTTGGGCGTGCCGTGGGCCACGATGGTGTTGGCGTTGCCACGCGTGAGCATGGGGTAGGCCGCCAGGCCCACGCTGGCCTTGTAGAAGAAGCTCATCGAGGCAATCTCGACGACGGTGGGCAGCTGCATGCCACCCAGTTCCGCATCCTTGCTGGCCCCCACCAGGCCCGCTTCGCCAAAGGCCTTGAGCGCCACGGGCGTTTCGGCCGGCAGGCTCACGGCCACGCCATCAAACTCGGGCTCGTGAATGTCGATCAGGCGGTTGAGGGGGGCGAACTGCTCGGCGGCGAGCTTCTCGCTCAGGTCGAGCACGGCCTCGAAGGTTTCGCGGCTGTGCTCGGCGTGGCGCTCGCGGTCGCACAAAGTGTCGGCATGGAGCCAGTCGTGCAGCAGGAAATCGACGGTGGCGCGGTGGGTCATGGTGAGGCGCATCGTGCGCCCGGCGCTGTTCCGTCGTGCGAAACAGTCTGGGCGGGTCGGAAAAAAGCCCAGCGCGCGCGGGTGGCTCGTGCTGGGCTGCTTGGGATCAGCGTGTGGATGTCAAACGCTCACGGGTGGAGGGCTTCAGTTGAAGGACTTGCCTTCAGCCGCCAGCTTCGCCAGCAGCGGTGCCGGCTCCCAGCCCTTGGCATCATCCAGCGGGTTCTGCTGGAACTTCTTCATGGTGTCGACCACGGTCTTCAGGCCCAGCGTATCGGCGTAGAACATCGGGCCGCCACGGAACACGGGGAAGCCGTAGCCCGTCAGGTAGACCATGTCGATGTCGGAGGCACGCGAGGCAATGCCTTCTTCCAGGATGTAGGCGCCTTCGTTGGCCAGGGCCAGGATCAGGCGGCCGACGATCTCTTCATCGCTGATCTGGCGGGGCGTGATGCCCTTCTCGGCGCGGTGCTTGGCCAGCATCTCCTCGACCACGGCCGAGGGGATGGGCTCACGCTTGCCGGCTTCGTAGTCGTACCAGCCGGCGCCGGTCTTCTGGCCGAAGCGGCCCAGCTCGCACAGCTTGTCAGCCGTGGCGCTGTAGCGCATGTCGGGCTTCTCGGTGTAGCGGCGCTTGCGGATGGCCCAGCCGATGTCGTTGCCGGCCAGATCGCCCATGCGGAACGGGCCCATGGCCATGCCCCACTTCTCGACGGCCTTGTCGACCTGCTGCGGCGTGGCGCCTTCGTCGAGCAGGAAGCCGGCCTGGCGGCTGTACTGCTCGATCATGCGGTTGCCGATGAAGCCATCGCACACGCCAGAGACCACGGCGACCTTCTTGATCTTCTTGGCGACAGCCATCACCGTGGCCATCACGTCCTTGGCGGTGTGCTTGCTGCGCACCACTTCGAGCAGGCGCATCACGTTGGCCGGGCTGAAAAAGTGCAGGCCCACCACATCCGCCGGGCGCTTGGTCACTTCGGCGATCTTGTCCACGTCCAGCGTGGAAGTGTTGGAGGCCAGGATGGCGCCGGGCTTCATCACCTCGTCCAGCTTGGTGAACACCTGCGACTTGACGCCGAAATCCTCGAACACGGCCTCGATGACCATGTCGGCCTGAGCAATGTCGTCGTAGCTCAGGGTGGTGGTCAGCAGGCTCATGCGCTGCTCGTACTTGTCCTGGGCCAGCTTGCCCTTGGCCACCTGGGCTTCGTAGTTCTTGCGGATGATGCCGACGCCGCGGTCGATGGCTTCCTGCTTCATCTCCAGCAGCGTGACAGGCACGCCGGCGTTCAGGAAGTTCATCGTGATGCCGCCACCCATGGTGCCGGCGCCGATCACGGCGATCTTCTCGATCTTGCGCAGGGGCGTGGTGTCGGGCACATCGGGGATCTTGCTGGCGGCACGCTCACCGAAGAAGGCATGGCGCAGCGCGCGGGCCTGGTCGCTGGTGACCAGCTTCTCGAACACCTCGCGCTCGAACTTGATGCCGGCGTCCAGGTCCAGCTTCACGGAGGCTTCGACGCAATCGACGCAGCGCTGTGGCGCGTCCAGGCCGCGGCGGCTCTTGGCCAACTCGGCGCGGGCCTTGGCAAAGGCCTCTGCATCGGCCGGGGCGGCCACGCTCAGGTCACGCACGGAGGGCAGCGGGCGGGCATCGGCCACTTCCTTGGCGAAGGCGATGGCGCCTTGCAGCAGGTCACCATCCAGCAGGCGGTCGAACAGCTTCTGGCCAGGGGCCTTGGCCAGCTTCTCGAACACCTCGCGCTCGAACTTGATGCCGGCGTCCAGGTCCAGCTTCACGGAGGCTTCGACGCAATCGACGCAGCGCTGTGGCGCGTCCA
>CALAKR010000096.1 GCA_937923225.1 uncultured Aquabacterium sp.
CACGTACTCGGGCATGGCGATCAGGCGGCCGACCGCGGCGCGATCAGTGGTGGGCACCAGCTGCACGCCGTCCTTGGGCAGGCCGGCGTCGGCCAACGCGGCCTGCACCAGCGCCCACAGCGCCTTGTTGGATTCAATGGCTTCGGAGCCGCCGCGCAGGATGCAGCCGTTGCCGCTCTTGATGGCCAGCGAGGCCGCCTCGATGGTGACGTTGGGCCGGCTCTCAAAGATCATGCCGAACACGCCGATGGGCACGCGCATCTGGCCCACGGTGATGCCGGTGGGGCGGCGGCGCAGGTTGATCATCTCGCCGACGGGATCAGGCAAGGCCGCCACCTGCTCGCAGCTCTGGGCCATGGTCTCGATGACCTTGTCAGTCAGGCGCAGACGGTCCACCATGGGGGCGGACAGGCCGTTGGATTCGGCTGCGTAGATGTCGACGGCGTTGCGCGTCTTGAGCGTTTCGGCCTCGGAGCGGATGCGCGCCGCCAGCGCCAGCAAGGCATCGTTGCGGGCCGCGGTGGACGACGCCGCCATCACGGTGGCGGCCGCGCGCGCGGCCTGGCCCAGGCGGTTCATCACGGCCTCGACGCCTTCGGCCGTGTTTTCAGGGGATTGGGTGGCGGTGTTCATGCCCATCATTGTCTCAAACCGCAAGCGCTCATGCACCAGGTCATCCACATTCACCCCGAGGCGCCGGCCAAGCCGGCCGCCGGCCAGCCCTGCAATGGCTGCGGGGTGTGCTGCCTGGCTGAGCCCTGCCCGGTGGGCATGCTGGTGAGCCGCAAGCGGCACGGGGCTTGCAAAGCCCTGGTGTGGGTGGAGGCAGACCACCGCTACCGCTGCGGGCTGATGCTGGCTGGCCAGCGGGGCTCCGGGCTGTGGCGCAAGGCATGGCACCGCTGGGCCGCGCGCTGGATCTCGGCGGGCAGCGGTTGCGACGCCAGCCTCGAAATCGAGGCCGCCCCGAATCAGAACCAACAGTTCATGCCCTGAACCGTTGAGAAATCGCCACGACAGAGGGTTTTTCAGACCATGCAATGCCAAGCACTTGCCTACGATGGATCACACAAACGGCGAAAGAGGAGACCGTGATGCGCAAGCTGCTCCAGAACACCCTGTTTGCCGCGATGACGGCCTGGGCCCTGTATGGCGTGCAAGCCCACCTGGCGGACATGCCCTCGCCCTCTCACCCCTACGGCAGCCAAGGCACGCTGGCCGCGCTGGCGCACTGAGCTGAGCGCCCGGCGCACCGTCGCCTTTTCAGCGGTGCCCGAACATCATCAGACGGGCCAGCCCGTTGCGGGCCGGTGTCGCCATCTGCATCAGCCCCAGGCCCAGCCCGCGCAGGGTGGCCAGCACCGGCGCCGAGTAGGTGAAGCTGCGCGCCAGGAAATCCGTGCCCGCGATCAGTGCAAGGCGATCAGGCTGACGACGGCGCTCGAACCGGCCCAGCGCGCGCTTGACCAGGGCCCTGCGCTCCACCAGCGAGGCTGATGCGAGAGCAGGCAAGGTGTCGCGCAAGGCCTCCAGCAAGGCATGCACATCCCGCAGGCCCAGGTTCAGGCCCTGCCCTGCCACGGGGTGCAGCGTCTGGGCCGCATTGCCGATGCGGGCGACCACGCCATCGCTCACCAGGCGCCGATGGGCGTTGAGCCCCAGCGGGAAGGCCTTGAGCGGCGAGACTTGGCGAATGCGGCCCACCTTGTCAGGAAAGATCGTGTTGAGCAGGGCCAGACGCTGCGCCGGATCCAGCGCCTGCACCGGGTCATCCGCACGCTGCACGCACCACACCAGGGCGGCGCGGCGCCCCGAGGGGCCATCCGCGCTCACCGCGCCATCCGGCAGGGGCAGCAAGGCCGCCGGCCCGGAGGGCGTGAAACGCTCATAGGCCACACCGGCGGGTGATTGCGGATCCAGCAGCACCTGCCCCACCCAGGCGGTCTGCTCGTAATCACGGCTCAAGCCTTCAGGCCAGTTCAGCGAGGGCTGGTCGGCAAAGACACCGCCCTCGGCCACCACGGCCAGGTCGAACACGTCGGCGATGTCGGCATCCACCTCCACACCGCCCTCCAGGGGCTTGAGCCCCTTCACGGGGGTGCCGAAGCGCATGGTCAGGCGCGCGGGGTGGGCTGCCACAGCGGCTTCCCACGCGGCCTGCAAGGGGGCCACCAGGGTGCCGTAGCTCAGCACCGCGCCCAGTTGCGCCACGCCCTGCTCCCGCGAGGTGATGCCCACGCGGGGCTGCTCGCGCCCTGGCCACAGCACCGTGGGCTGCTGCTGCGACACGTGCACCTCATGGATGGGGGCCACCTTGCCGGTGGCCTCGATGCGGCCCCACAGCCCCAGTTGCGACAGGAACTGCACGCTGCCCAAAGACAGCGCCAGCGTGCGAGGATCCCCTGACACATCGCGCTCGGCAGGGCGGGCATCGAACACGGTGATGGATGCCTCGGGCAACAGACGCGCCGCCTGCAGAGCCAGCGCCAGGCCGGCAGGCCCTGCGCCAATCACAGCCAGGCGCAGCAGCGGCCCAGCCACGTGAGGGGGAGATGAGAGGCTCGTGTGGTCAGCGGCGTGGTCGTTCATGGGTGAAAGATCCGGTCTTGAGCGCGGAGGGCCATTGTCCCCCGATACTGGCGTCGGCCGCCCCGCATGCGTTGTGTCGACCAGGCTTGGGGTCGGGTACCGCCCCCTGGTCACCAGGGCTTCCTATAATCCGCCGCGTCATTGCCCTCTTTCTGCCCTCTTTCCCTGGGATCGCTGAGTGTCTTCATCCGCCACCGCCACCACCGTCGACTACCGCAGCCTGATGGCCCCTGAAATGGCCGAGGTGGACGCGGTCATCCACCGCCGGTTGAGCTCTCAGGTCGCCCTGGTCAACCAGATCTCGCATTACATCGTCAACGCAGGCGGCAAGCGCGTGCGCCCGCTGCTCCTGCTGCTGGTGGCCCGCGCCCTGGGCTGCGAGAGCAGCCAGCGCCATGAACTGGCCGCCGTGGTGGAGTTCATCCACACCTCCACGCTGCTGCACGACGACGTGGTCGATGAATCGTCGCTGCGGCGCGGACGCAAGACGGCCAACGCGATGTTCGGCAACGCTGCCAGCGTGCTGGTGGGCGATTTCCTGTACTCGCGCTCCTTCCAGATGATGGTGTCGACCGGCCGCTACAAGGTGATGGAAGTGCTGGCCGATGCCACCAACATCATCGCCGAGGGCGAAGTGCTGCAACTCATGAACATGCACGACCCCGACATCACGGTGGACGACTACATGCGCGTGATCGAGTACAAGACCGGCAAGCTGTTCGAGGCCAGCGCGCGCCTGGGCGCCGTAGTGTCCGATGCCCCCGTCGAGATCGAAGACGCCTGCGCGGCGTTCGGCCGTGCGGTGGGCAGCGCTTTCCAACTGATCGACGACCTGCTGGACTACGAAGGCACGACCGCCGAGCTGGGCAAGAACATCGGCGACGACCTGCGCGAAGGCAAGCCCACCCTGCCCCTGCTGCTGGCCATGCAGCGCGGCACGCCCGAGCAGCGCGAGATGATCCGCCACGCCATCGAGCACGGCGAGGTCGAGCGCATGCCCGAGATCGTGGAGGTGGTGCGGGCCACCGGCGCGCTGGACGCCACGCGCGAAGCCGCGGAAGCCCAGGCGGCACAGGCACAGGCGCTG
>CALAKR010000097.1 GCA_937923225.1 uncultured Aquabacterium sp.
GACAGCGGCCGCATCGCCCAGGCTGAGCGCATCGAGCGCACGGCTGCAGCCCCAGGCCACCACCACACTCACGCCCAGCACCGACAGCAGGATCCCCGCACTGCCCCAGCCCAGAAAGCCCGTGGTGCCCAGCATGAAGGCCTGCATGGCCCGCATGATGTCGGGCACCATCAGCATGGTCAGCGCACTGAGCGCGCCCAGCACCACACCGACCACCACGCCCGCCAACAACAGGCGCAAGGTGTGCTGCACGCCCTTGGCCAGCACCAGGGTCAGCAGCACCGCAGCCACGGCACCCAAGAACGCCGCACCGGTCAGTCCCAGGCGCATGGCCAGGCTGGTGGCCGCCGGGCTCACGCCCACCAGCGCCAGAAAGATGGCCACGCCCAGCGCTGCGCCGGAGGAGCTACCCAACAGGTAGGGATCGGCCAGCGGGTTGCGAAACACCCCTTGGGCAATCGCGCCGCCCAGCCCCAGCAAGGCCCCGGCCAGCCAGGCCCCCGCACCACGTGGTGCGCGGATGTCCCAGGCGATGTCCCAGGCCAGGGCATCGCCTGCGGCGGTCCAGGGCGGTGCCCAACCGGTGCTGCCCACGGCCATGCCCAGCACCAGCAGCGCCACCGTGGTGAGCAACAGCGTCAGCGCCCATGCCAGCACCTTCATGGCTTGACACTCCCCTTGAGGCAATCCGCCATGATGCGGGCCGCCTCACCCATGCGCGGGCCGGGGCGCGACATCACATCGCCCTGCTCGCCCGAGAAGGTGCACACGTGCCCGCTCTTGATGGCGCGAATGCGCGACCAGCCGGGGCGCGACGACAAGTCCAGCGCCCCCTTGGCCGACACCATGATCACCTGCGGATCGGCCCGCACCACGTACTCGGGGTTGAGCTTGGGAAACGGGCCCAGCTTCACCGGCACGATGTTGACAGCTCCCAGGCGGCTCAAGGTGTGCCCGATGAAGGACGACTCACCCGCCGCATAGGGCGCGCTGTCGATCTCGTAATAGACGCTCAGCCCACGCGCGGACGCGGGCACACTGCGGGCGGCCTCGGCCACCTGGGCCTCCAGCCTCGCCCACAGACGCTCACCGGCCTGGCCCTGCCCCAGTACCTGAGACACCTTGCCCGCCACGCGGCGCACGTCCTCGTAGGTCTTGGGCTCCAGGGCCACCACCTTCAGGCCCAGGCCTTCCAGGCGATCGATCACGCGGGACGACACTGCCAGCAGGACCACGTCTGGCCGCAGCGAAACAATCATCTCGACATTGGCGTCGTCCAGCCCGCCTGTCTTGGGCAGAGACCGCACAGCGGCCGGGTGGTTGGAATAGCGGTCCGTGCCCACCAGGCGTGAGCAGGCGCCCAGTTCGCACACGGTCTCGGTCAGCGAAGGCAGCAAGGTCACGATGCGGGACGGTGGCGCCGACAGGCTCACACTCACGCCACGGTCGTCCACCACGTTGACCCCAGCCGCCATCACGGGCCCGCACACCACCAGCATCAGAGTGCCCAGCAAACGGGCTCGCACGGATCGAAGAGATCCGCTGCGCAACAGGCCACTCATCAACTCGAACATTGTTGCATCCTCATCATCAGAGCACCGCATCACCCACGGCGCGTGTCCAGGCCTGCCCCGCCACCATCAAGGTCAGGTGGCCGCACCGCCGGGCCACGGCCTGGTTCAGGCTGCCCAGCTCGTCCACGTACTGGCGCATGCCTGCGCCCAGCGGCACCACGCCCCAGCCGACCTCATTGGAGACGAACACCACGGGCGATGGCAGCCCTGCCAGGGCGTCCAGCACATCCTGCCGCTCGGCCTGCCAGGCCGCCTCATCCGCCTGCCCATCGATCGGCATCAGCCAGTTGGTGAGCCACAAGGTCAGGCAATCGACCAGCAGCAGGCGCCCCGGCGCCGCGGCATCCCGCAAGGCCTGGGCCAGCCGCAGTGGCGACTCCACGGTACCGAAGCCTGCCGGGCGATCCTGCTGGTGCCGCTCGATGCGGGCACGCATCTCGTCATCACCGGCCACGGCGGTGGCCACCACGACCACACTGCGGTCTGCGGCGCCCTCAAGCCAGCGACGTGCCAGGGCCTCCGCATGGCGGGACTTGCCGCTGCGCTGCCCGCCCACCACCAGGTGATGCTGCGAGGCAAAGGGTTGATCAGCGGCTTGGTCCATGGCGCGGCACTCGGAAGGTTGAAACGCCTCAGCGGTCCATGGCCCAGCTCAGGCCAAAAAACACGGACATGGGCGCACTGTTGTAGTTCTGGGTAGTCTGGTAGTTCTTCTCCAGCGCATTGTCCAGCTTCACCAGCACGCGCCAGTCCTTGTTGAGCTGGTATTGCGCATCCAGATTCAACACGGCATAGCCGCCCAGCCGCTCCTTGGCCGTGTTCGCGGCCGTGTTGTAGCGGTAGCTGGACGCCAGCACTTCGCCCCCCAGCGTCCAGTTGCCCAGCTCGGTGTCCGCACGCACGGTGCCATGCTGGCGGGCGCGCCGGCCCAGCAGCTTGTCGGTCTTCAGGTCCTTGGGCGACTGGACGTCCAGCGAGCCCGACAGACGCACCTTGCCCAGCACGACCGTCTCGCCGTGCAGCGTCAGCCCCTTGAGCAAGGCCTGCGAGGTGTTGTCATAGCAGCCAGACGCGCTTGAACAGGCCCCAGCACCCGCCACGTAGGTGATCATGTTCTTGACCTCGTTGCGGTAGACCGTGGCGCCCAACGCATGGTTGCCCTTGCGGTATTCAAGCCCTGTCTCGTAATTCACCGAGGACTCTGGGCGCAACGAGGCCTTGCCCATGTCGGTGAAGCGCTGGTACAGCGTAGGCACGCGGAAAGCCTGGCCCACGGCGGCGCGCCACTGCCATCCCTCGGCAAAGCGCCAGCCGGCCGCGGCCGAGCCCGTGTGGTGACGACCGAACTCGCCGTCGTCGTCCTGGCGCGCGTTCAGTTGCAGCGAGTAGGCGCCGATGTTCAGCCCATAGCCAAGCCCCAGAGAATCAAGGCTGCGGTCACCAGAGCCCTTGGTGGGCGAGGTCGTCAGGCTGGTGTTGATCAGCTTGTCCTCGCGCCGTTCGAGCACGGCGCTGAAGGTGTGCACATCCACCACCACATCGTGCTGCCAGCTGTAGGTGTTGACCTGTGTGTGGGTCTTGTATGGGCTTGGCAAGGTCTGGTAGCGCTCGTCCGACTGCGTCAGCTGCAGGCGGCTGTTCCAGGCCTTGTTCCAGCGGGCCTGCCAGCCCACGGCCAGCGTGTCCAGTTCGCGCAGCGAGTGGTCATCGGCCTTAGAAGCCTTGGAGGCCGATGAGTCATAGCGCGTGTCCCAGCGACTGCGCAACGCACTCACATCCACGCGATGATCATCATGGAGCTTCCAGCCCAGGCGGCCATTGACCGTGTGCGTCTGGTAGCCGTCGTTGTCCGCGATATGCGATGACGACGCCTTGGTGGTCGAATCAAAGCCCTCGCTGTATTCGGTGACGAAGCCCACTGAAGCATCCCAGTGCTCGTTGGCCCCGCCCACGCTGGCCTGCGCACGGCCCAGCCCATGGCTGCCCACGCCGACTTGCGCATCAGCCTGCAGGCCCTGCCGGCCCTTGCGCGTGAAGATCTGCACCACGCCGCCCACGGCATCGGAGCCATAGACCGTGCTGAGCGGTCCGCGCACGATCTCGATGCGGTCGATCTGCGACAACGGGATGGCCTCCCACGGCGCGCCGCCGGTGGATTGCGAATCCACGCGCACGCCATCGATCAGCACGGCGGTGAAGCGGTTCTCCGCACCACGCAGGTAGAAGCTCGTCGTGCCGCCGGGGCCACCATTGCGCGAAAACTCGGCACCAGGCACCCGTCGCAGCAAATCCACCAGGCCACCACTGCCCTGGCGCTCGATATCTTCACGATCAAGCACGGTCACGTCGGACAGCACCTTGCTGAGCGGCGTGGCCAC
>CALAKR010000098.1 GCA_937923225.1 uncultured Aquabacterium sp.
CGTCCAGGCGCTGACCGGCGGCCTGCCAGAAGGCCTCCAGCGGCGCGCTCCAGTCCCGCGCGTTAGACACGTCCAGGCGCGCCACATGGCAGCGCGAAGGGCCCAGCGCCTGCGCCAGATCCTGGAGTGCGGCCTCGTCCACATCGGAGAGCCCCACGAACCAGCCAGCCGAGGCAAAGCGCTGCGCGACGGCCTTGCCGATGCCGGCGGCCGCGCCCGTAATGAAGATGCTGCGGGGTGGGATGTTCAAGGCCATGGTGCACTGTGGTGAGATGGAGCGCAGCTTAGGGCGCCCGGGTTCACCCCGTCTTGACCGGCACATCCATGAATTTGACAATTTCGTCCATGCCATCTGCCGCCTCTGCCCCGCTCGATCGCGCCTTCGCGCGCCTGCGCGAACGTGATCGGGTGCCGGGCATGGTGCCGATGACGCTGGTGCACGTGCTGGCCCAGCATCTTCGTCAACAGGGGCTGGTGCCTGAGCAGGTGCTGGGCCCTGCCCTGGCCTCACGCCTGGCGCAATCCTCCGAGGAGCACTTCGAGCGCTGGCCCGCCGAAGACTACTGCCGGCTGCTGCAGGCCGCGGCGGAGCAGTTGTCTGATCCGCTGCTGGGGCTGCACCTGGGCCAGGGCATCCGCCCGGCGCACCTGGGCGCACTCGGCTACGTGCTGCTCGCGTGCGAGAACCTGGGCGCCGCACTAGCCCGCATCCAGCGTTACCACCGCCTGGTCAACGACATCAACCCGATCGAGCCGCGCGTGGTCGGCGATCAACTGGAACTGCGATGGGGTGCGGCGCATGGCCGCACCGGTGCGCTGTACGACGAATCCGGCATCGCCGGCATCGTGCAGATCGGGCGCGAGCTGTGTGGCGAGCGCCTGCCCGTCACGGCGCTGGATTTCATCAACCCGTCCCCGCGCGACACCCGCCCCTACGACCGCTACTTCGGCTGCAAGGTGCGCTTCGGCCAATCGGTGACGCGCCTGGTGCTGCCGCTGGCCAGCTTGGCCGCGCCCTTGCGCCAGACAGACCCGACCCTGCTGCGGCTGATGGAGCGCCAGGTCGATGCCGCGATGGCGCAGTTGCCTGAGGATGGCGATCTGGCGGAGATGACCCGGCGCGTGATCGCGCGCATGGCGCCTCAAGGCATGCCTGAGTTGCCGCACGTGGCGCACGAGCTGCGCCTGTCGCCGCGCGTGTTCTACCGCCGGCTGGCTGCGCAAGGCCTGAACTTCCGCGAACTGCGTGAAAGCGCCCTGCGGCAACTGGCCGAGATGCACCTGCGCGATGAACGCCTTACCTTGGCCGAAGTGGGCGCGCTGCTGGGCTATTCCGAGCAGAGCGCGTTCTCAAGGGCATTTCGCCGCTGGGCGGGCGTCTCGCCTCAGCACTGGCGGCGCGATCAGGGCGGCAACAGCCGGCCCACGTCAGCCACCACGCATCATTGAGTAGACATGCGGCCAAAAGAAAAGCCACCCCGAGGGGTGGCTTTGGTTTTGGCGGAGACGGAGGGATTCGAACCCTCGATACGCTTTTGGCGTATGCTCCCTTAGCAGGGGAGTACCTTCGACCACTCGGCCACGTCTCCAGCAACAGCAAGCATTCTAGCCCAGTTTTACTGTCGATCCGCCTGTTGCGCTCAAAACAACGACCTGCTTTCCGCAAGGCCGCAAGCCTCATCAAGCCTTGGGTTCATCCAGGCCGAAAGCCTTGTGCAGCGCGCGCACAGCCAGCTCCATGTACTTCTCGTCGATGACGACCGAAGTCTTGATCTCGCTGGTGGTGATCATCTGGATGTTGATGCTCTCGTCCGACAGCGTCTTGAACATGGTGCTGGCGATGCCGGCGTGGCTGCGCATGCCGATGCCCACGATGCTGACCTTGCAGATCTTGGGATCGCCCACGATCTCCTTGGCGCCCAGCGTGGGCTGCACGTTGTTGTTCAGCAGGTCCAGCGTGCGCTGGTAATCGTTGCGGTGCACGGTAAACGAGAAGTCCGTCTTGCCATCGTGCGAGACGTTCTGGATGATCACGTCCACGTCGATGTTGGCCTCGGCCACCTTGCCCAGGATCTGGTAGGCGATGCCGGGGGTGTCGGGCACGCCGACCACGGTGATCTTGGCTTCGTCGCGGTTGAACGCGATGCCGGAAACAACGGCTTGTTCCATGTTTTCGTCTTCCTCAAAACTGATCAGGGTGCCCGACTTGGCTTCTGTTTCCAGGTCGATGTCCCAGGGGGTGAAGCTCGACAGCACGCGCGTCGGCACACGGTATTTCCCGGCGAACTCCACCGAGCGGATCTGCAGCACCTTCGAGCCCAGCGAGGCCATCTCCAACATCTCTTCGAAGCTGATGGCGTTCAGGCGGCGGGCTTCGGGCACCACGCGCGGGTCGGTGGTGTAGACACCATCCACGTCGGTGTAGATCAGGCACTCGTCGGCCTTCATCGCGGCGGCGATGGCCACGGCCGAGGTGTCGGAGCCGCCACGGCCCAGCGTGGTGACATGGCCGTTCGGGTCCACGCCCTGGAAGCCCGTGATCACGACCACCTTGCCAGCGGCCAGATCGGCGCGCACGCGAGCGTCGTCGATGCTCTCGATGCGGGCCTTGGTGAAGGACGAATCGGTCTTGACGGGCACCTGCCAGCCGGCGTAGCTCACCGCTTCGAGGCCTTCGGCCTGGATCGCGATGGCCAGCAGACCGGACGAGACCTGCTCGCCGGTGGCGGCGATCGCGTCGAGTTCGCGCGGGCTGGGGTTGCCGGAAAGCTCCTTGGCCAAGCCCAGCAGGCGATTGGTTTCACCGCTCATGGCCGATGGCACGACCACGATTTGATGACCCGCCCGCACCCACTTGGCCACGCGCTTGGCCACGTTGCGGATGCGCTCGGTAGAGCCCATCGACGTGCCGCCGTATTTGTGAACAATCAGTGCCATGTCAGAGACGTTGCTATGTTGGAAATGCTGCCGGCCGCGCAGTGCCTGCATGGCCAAACCTTAGATTTTAACCGGCAACGGCAGTTTCGGCAGATGGGATACCCGCGTGCGCAGATGGGGGCTCAAAGACGGGGCTCAGGAATGGGCCGACGGCGTCCAGCTGATCTGCACCTGAGCCTGCCCCGGTTCGGCCCACGCACGGGCATCCACCCCCAGGCCGGGCACGAACACCAATTGGCCATTCGCCCACACCAGCGGGCCCTCTCGCGCCCAGGCCGGCACACCCTGCATCTGGAACTGCTTCTTGAGCGAGCGGGCCGGCCGGCCCTGCGCCATCTGGAAGCGCTCACCACCCTGGCGAGGCGCCAATTCGCAATCCTGCAGCCAGGCCAGGGGCACGCCTTCACGCGCCACGGGCTGGACCATCAATTCGCCCCAGCCTGCCGGCAAGGCGACACGGCCCGGCTGGTCGATCCGCAAACGTACTGACTGCAGGCCTGCAGCCGATGCCGCCGTCGTGAGATCGCCCGCGGCATTGGAGCGATCAAGCCACGTCAGCAGCCCCCGGTACAGCACCAGTTCGCCATCCAATCGCTCCAGCCTGCCCTGCGCAGGCAACGCCAATGGCCATCGCCGTGAAGCGCCATCCAGTACCTCTCGGTGCAGGCGCTGCACCCAGGAAGCGGGCATGGTGCGCCCCGTAGCCTGCTTGAACCAGGCCCGCAGCAGTTCTCGCCGAGGGCCATCCGCCCATGCGGACCAATCCGACACCAGCAGAGCCTGCGGCGCCAAGCCATCCGGCCCGTCGATCACGCGTGTCACGGCGGGCAGCCTCTCGCTCAGCCAATCGTTCAGGCAAGCCAGCAGATCAGCCTGATGGGCAGCCGCTTGGGCCAGCACCTGTTCTGCATCGCCAAAAGCCTGCTGCAGGGCCGGCCACACATCCAGCCTCAAGCGATTGCGCGCGAAGCGCCCGTCGGTGTTGCTGTCATCGTCCACATAGGGCACGGCGTGCTGCGCCACATAAGCCTCGATGTGCTCACGCGGCTGGTTCAACCAGGGGCGTAGCCAGGTCATGCCGTGGCGCTCAGTGACAGGCGCCATGGCCGCCAGCCCTGCCACACCGGCACCACGCAGGGCCTGCAGCACAAAGGTCTCAGCCTGATCGCGGCGATGGTGCGCCAGCAGCACGGTGTTGCAGCCAGCTTTCTGGGCCATCTCGGCCAGCGCCTCGTAGCGGCCCTCACGGGCCACGGCTTCCACGCTGTCACCGGCCTCGGGCGCCAGGGCCAGATGGCGCCACAGCAGCCGCACGGGCCAGCCCTGCGCGCTCCAGCGCTCGCACTGCGCTTGCACCAAGGCCAGCCAGGCATCGGCCTGGGCACTCAAGCCATGGTGCACATGCAGCGCCACCACCTCGCCACCCTCCTGCGCGGCCATGCGCGCAGTGGCGTGCAGCAAGGCCATCGAGTCGCGCCCGCCACTGCAGGCCACGGCCACGCGGCGGCCAGCGGCGGCTGCAAGAGCCGCCCTGGCCTCAAGCTCAATGCTCGGTGGTGTCGTTGTAGCGGCCATAGGCCTGCAGGCGCTCGTAGCGCTGTTGCAGCAGGTCCTTGACCTTCAGGTCGCTGACCTGGCGCACCGCGTCGTTCAGCGCGCGCTTGAGGTTGGCGCAAGCCTGCTTGTGGTCGCGGTGGGCACCGCCCACCGGCTCGGAGATGATCTTGTCGACCAGGCCCAGGGCCTTCAGGCGGTGGGCCGTGATGCCCAGCGCCTCGGCCGCGTCAGGCGCCTTGTCGGCCGTCTTCCAGAGGATGGAGGCGCAGCCCTCGGGCGAGATCACCGAGTACACGGAATACTGCAGCATCAGCACCTGGTCAGCCACGCTGATGGCCAACGCGCCGCCGGAGCCGCCTTCACCGATGATGGTGGTGATGATGGGCACCTCCAGGCGCGCCATCTCGAAGATGTTGCGGCCGATGGCTTCGGACTGGTTGCGCTCTTCGGCGCCGATGCCGGGATAGGCGCCGGGCGTGTCGACGAAGGTGAATACCGGCAGGCCGAACTTCTCGGCCGTCTGCATCAGGCGCAGGGCCTTGCGGTAGCCCTCGGGGCGCGACATGCCGAAGTTGCGCGCGGCGCGCTCCTTGGTGTCACGGCCCTTCTGGTGGCCGACCACCATGCAGGGCTGGCCATTGAAGCGCGCCAGGCCACCCACGATGGACAGGTCGTCCGAAAAGTGGCGGTCGCCGTGCATCTCCTGGAAATCAGTGAACAGCTCGTTCACGTAATCCAGCGTGTAGGGACGCTGCGGGTGGCGGGCGATCTGCGTGACCTGCCAGGGCGACAGGCTGGCGTAGATGTCCTTGGTGAGCTGCGTGCTCTTCTTGCTCAGGCGGTCGATCTCTTCGGAGATGTCGACAGCCGATTCGCTTTGCACGTAGCGCAGCTCTTCGATCTTGGTTTCGAGTTCGGCAATCGGTTGCTCGAACTCGAGGAAATGTCGTTTGCTCATGGCGTTCATCCTGCAGATCAGGCACCGGCGGGCAGCGGGTCAAGGCTGCGCCAAAGGTACCAGGTGCCGACGGTTCGGTACGGCGCCCAGGCATCGGCGATCTCCCTCGCCTCAGCCCGCGACACCGGCTCACCGCTGAAGTAGTTGATGCTGATGCCTTTGATC
>CALAKR010000099.1 GCA_937923225.1 uncultured Aquabacterium sp.
CCCTGCTGGTTGACGAGCTGGTCGTCACGATCCTCATGGCGCCAGTAGGCGGCGGGCTTGTGCTCTTCGAGCGTGACGCGCAACTCGTTGGGCCACACGCGGCGCACCAGGGCCTGGCGCACCCAGGGCACGGATTCGAACACGGCCTTGGCACGGGCCAGGTCGACCATGAAGAAGCTGCCCTCCACACGCGGCACCACGTTGGCCCGCACGGTGGCCATGTTGTTGCGCTGCATCTCGCCGTCGATGCTGAGCTTGTGGATCACGAAGTAGGGCTGGCGGCTGATCACCGTGAAGCCCGCGGCCAGCACCAGCAGCACCGCCACCACGGCCAGTGCGGCGGTGGCGGCGTTCATCCAGCGGATGTCTTGCGGCATCTCGCTGGAGGGTTGCAGGGCCTGGGCGGTGAGCATGGAGGTCGTGAGTGACTTGGGTGACGAGTTGGTGCGTCAGGCTGTGGGGTTGCCGCGGCTCATGGCTTCGACCATGCCGGGGATCTCGCGGTCCAAAGCTGCAGTGGTCAGCAGGTGCACGCACAGTTGCTCGTAGCTCAGGCCGGCCACGCGGGCGGACATGGGCACCAGCGAGTGCGAGGTCATGCCGGGCGCCGTGTTGATCTCCAGCAGGCTGGGTTCGCGGGTCACCTTGTCGATCATCACGTCGACACGGGCCCAGCCGCGGCAGCCCAGGGCCTTGAAGGACTTGACCACCAGGTGCTGGATGCGCTCTTCCTCGTCCTCCGGCAGGCCGGACGGACAGTGGTACTTGGTGTCGTCGGTGAAGTACTTGTTCTGGTAGTCGTAGTTGCCATCAGGCGCGGCGATGCGAATCACGGGCAGGGCCACGGGCTCACCGTTGATCTCCAGCACGGGGCAGGTCGTCTCGTCGCCATCGATGAACTCTTCGCACATCACTTCATCATCGTGCTGCGCGGCCAGGGCATAGGCGGCCGCGCACTGGCTGCGGTCCGTCACCTTGGTCAAACCGATGGACGAGCCTTCACGTGCAGGCTTGACGATGATGGTGGGGCACTCGAGGTAGTCGAAGGCCTCTTCACATTCGGCGGCGCTCTTGACGGTGCGCCAGGCCGGCGTGGGCACGCCCTTGTAGCGCCACATCAGCTTGGTCACGTCTTTGTCCATGGCCTGGCTGGACGCCTTCACGCCCGAGCCGGTGTAGGGCAGTTGCAGCCACTCAAGCTCGCGTTGCACGGTGCCATCCTCACCGCCGCGACCATGCAGGGCGATGAAGCAGCGCGTGAAGCCTTCCTTGCGCAGGTCTTCGAGCGGGCGCTCCGACGGATCGAAGGCGTGCGCGTCCACGCCCTGCGACTGCAGGGCCTTGAGCACGCCGGTGCCCGACATGATGGAGATCTCGCGCTCGGCGGAATCACCACCGAACAGCACGGCGACCTTGCCCAGGGACTTCGGATCCACGGTGGGGGGGGCAATCTGGAGGGGAGCGCTCATGGCATCGGTCCTCGTCTCAATCTTTCAACAGTTCAACGACCTTGGCGGGCACGCCACCAATGGAGCCAGCGCCCATGCAGATCACCACATCGCCCGCACGGGCGGTGTCGGCGATGGTCTGCGGCAAAGTGGCGACGTCATCCACGAACACCGGCTCGACCTTGCCGGACACACGCACGGCACGGGTCAAGGCACGGCCGTCGGCGGCGACGATGGGTTGCTCACCCGCGGCATACACCTCGGTCAGCAGCACCGCATCGGCAGTGCCCAGCACCTTCACGAAATCCTCGAAGCAATCACGCGTGCGGGTGAAGCGGTGCGGCTGGAAGGCCAGCACGATGCGCTGACCGGGGAAGGCGCCCCGCGCAGCGCTGATCACCGCAGCCATCTCGACCGGGTGATGGCCGTAGTCGTCGATCAGTGTGAAGGTGCCATCGTCGCTGGTCTTGAACTCGCCATAGCGCTGGAAGCGGCGGCCCACGCCGGTGAACTCGCCCAGCGCCTTGATCAGCGGCTCGTCGGGCAGCTCGATCTCGGTGGCCACGGCGATGGCGGCCAGCGCGTTGAGCACGTTGTGCACGCCGGGCAGGTTCAGCGTGACGGTGATCTCCGGCATCACGACGCCATTGCGGCGCTGCACGACAAAGCGCATCTGACCGCCGGCCAGCGCCTCGACATTGACGGCGCGCACCTGGGCGTCTTCGCCGAAGCCATAGGTGATCACCGGGCGCGAGATCAGCGGGATGATCGAGCGTACGCCCGGGTCGTCGGCACACAGGATGGCCGAACCGTAGAAAGGCATGCGGTGCAGGAAATCGACGAAGGCCTGCTTGAGCTTCGCGAAATCGTGCCCGTAGGTGTCCATGTGGTCGGCATCGATGTTCGTGACGACCGACAGGATGGGCAGCAGGTTCAAGAAGGAGGCGTCCGACTCGTCGGCCTCGACGACGATGTACTCGCCCTTGCCCAGCGCCGAGTTGGCGCCCGCGCTGTTGAGCTTGCCGCCGATCACGAAGGTCGGATCCACACCGGCCTCGGCCAGGATGCAGGTGACCGGCGAGGTGGTCGTCGTCTTGCCGTGCGTGCCGGCGATGGCGATGCCCTTCTTCAGGCGCATCAGCTCGGCCAGCATCACGGCGCGCGGCACCACGGGGATGCGCTTGGCGCGCGCGGCGATCACCTCGGGGTTGTCGCCCTTCACGGCGGTGGAGGTCACCACGGCTTCGGCGCCCTCGATGTGCGCAGCCTCATGCCCGATGAACACCTGAATGCCCAGCGAGGCCAGGCGGCGCGAGGTGGCACTGTCGGCCTGGTCGGAGCCCGAGACGGTGAAGCCCAGGTTGTGCAGGATCTCGGCGATGCCGCTCATGCCGGCGCCACCAATGCCCACGAAGTGGATGTGCTTGACCGCGTGTTTCATGCTGCGGCCCCCTTTCGGGAAGAAGAGGTCAATCGTTCGATGTCGTCGGCCACGGCGGCCGCCGCGCCACGGCGGGCCAGCGCGTAGGCCTTGTCGGCCATGGCGCGCAGGTCGTCGCGGCGCAGGGCGCGCAGGCGCTCGGCCAGGCTCTGCGGGTTCAGTTCGCCCTGCGGCAGGTGGATGGCCGCGCCATGCTGGGCCATGTAGGCGGCATTGTCGCGCTGGTGCGCGGTGGTCGAGACCACCAGCGGCACCAGGATACTGGGCACGCCGGCCACGCACAGCTCGCTCACGGTGATGGCACCGGCGCGGCAGATGATCACGTCGCAATCGGACAGGCGTTGGGCCATGTCATTGATGAAGGGCATTACCTCGACCTCACGCGAGGGGTCGATGCCAAGCTGGCCGTAGGTGGCCTTGACGGCCTCGTACTGGTCCAGGCCGGTCTGGTGGGTAAGGCGGGGGCGCTCTTCAGGCGCCAACAGGGCCAGCGCGCGCGGCAGCGTGTCGTTGAGCACCTTGGCGCCCAGGCTGCCGCCGACCACCAGCACGCGCAGCGGGCCCAGGCGGCCGGCAAAACGTGTGGCGGGCGATGCGATGGCTTCGATCTCGGCACGCACGGGGTTGCCCGTGACACGGGCCACGCGGTGGCGGGACGCCACCTTGTTCACATCGTCGCTGTCGAAACCGAAGGCCACGGCATCGGCCACGGGCAGCAGGGCCTTGTTGCTCATCAGCAGAGACGCATCGGCGTTGACCAGCACCAGCGGCAGGCCACGCGCCGAGGCCATCAGGCCACCGGGGAAGCACACATAGCCGCCCATGCCCAGCACGGCATCGGCCTTGCGCTTGCCCAGGATGCTGAAGCACTCACCAAAGGCCTTGACCAGGCGCAGGCCACCGGTGAGCGTGTGCAGCAGGCCCTTGCCGCGCAGGCCGCTGAAGCCGATGCTGTCCATCGGGATGCCGCAGGGCGGCACCAGGCGGTTTTCCATGCCGGTCTTTGTGCCCAGCCAGCTCACGGCCCAGCCGCGCTGCTGCATCTCGCGCGCCACGGCCAGGCCGGGCATGACGTGGCCGCCCGTGCCGGCGGCCATGATGACGAGGTGTTTGCCTGCACTCATGCGCGCCCCCCCCTCATCAACTGTCTGTTTTCAATGTCCACACGCAGGCAGATGGCCAAGGCCACGCAGTTCAGCAAGATGCCCGAGCCGCCATAGCTCATCAAGGGCAATGTCAGGCCCTTGGTGGGCAGCACGCCCAGGTTCACGCCCATGTTGATGAAGGCCTGGCCGCCCATCCACACGCCCACACCCTGGGCCACCAGGCCCGAGAAGACGCGGTCGAGCGCGATGGCCTGACGACCGATGTGGAACAGCCGGCGCACCAGCCAGAAGAAGGCGAAGATCACGATGGCCACGCCGATGAAGCCCAGCTCTTCGCCGATCACGGCCAGCAGGAAGTCGGTGTGGGCCTCGGGCAGGTAGTGCAGCTTCTCGACGCTGGAGCCCAGGCCTTCGCCGAAAATCTCGCCACGGCCGAAGGCGATCAGCGAGTGTGTGAGCTGGTAGGCCTTGCCCAGGGCGTTCTTCTCTTCCCACGGATCGAGGTAGGCGAAGATGCGCTCGCGCCGCCAGGGGCTCAGCGACACCATCAGCACGAAGGCGCTGACCAGCACCGACGTGATCAGGAAGAACATGCGGCCGTTGACACCACCCAGGAACAGGATGGCCATCGCGATGGCCGCGATCACCATGAAGGCGCCCATGTCCGGCTCGGCCAGCAGCAGCAGGCCCACCACGCCCACGGCGACGGCCATCGGGGCCACCGCGCGGAAGAAGTGCTCCTTCACGTCCATCTTGCGCACCATGTAGTCGGCGGCATAGAGCGTGATCGCCAGCTTGGCCAGCTCGGAGGGCTGGAAGTTCATCACGCCCAGCGGCAGCCAGCGGCGCGCGCCGTTCACGCCCTTGCCCACGTGCGGGATCAGCACCAGCATCAAGAGCACCAGCGAGGCCACGAACAGCCAGGGCGCGGCGCGCTCCCACACCGACATCGGGATCTGCACCACGATGCAGGCCGTGGCCAGCGCCAGGCTCAGCGAGAACATGTGGCGGCTGAAGAAATGGGTGGCGGCGTAGTTGGCGAACTTGGGGCTGTCGGGCAGCGCGATCGAGGCGGAGTACACCATCACCAGGCCCAGCATCAGCAGCGCCATCGCCACCCAGACCAGCCCCTGGTCGAAGCCCATCACGCGGGTGGGCTGACCGGAGACGCTGACCCAATCCCGCACGGGCAGGCTGCCGCCCTCGCCGCGTTGCAGCAGGCGGGCCTTGAGACGGGCGAACAGGCCAGGGTTGGCGTCAACGCTGGCTTCGGTCATGCCAATTCCCCCCGGTCGATCGCGATCTCGCGCACGGTGTCGATGAAGACCTCGGCGCGGTGTGCGTAGTTGCGGAACATGTCCAGGCTGGCGCAGGCCGGGCTCAGCAGCACGGCATCACCTGCTTTGGCCTGCTCGAAGCACCAGCGCGTGGCCTGCTCCAGCGAATCATGGCGCTGCACGGGCAGCGGTTCGCCCAGCGGATCGCGCAGCACGTCGCCACTGGCCAGGGCCTGGCCGATGGCTTCGGCATCGCGGCCGATCAGGGCCACGGCGCGCGCGAAGCGGCTGACGGGCTCGGCCAGCGGCGCGAAATCCTGGCCCTTGCCATCACCGCCCAGGATCACGACCAGCTTGCCACTGCCCAGATCCGAGCCCAAGCCCAGCAGGGCAGCCACGGTGGCGCCCACATTGGTGCCCTTGCTGTCGTCGATGGCATCGATACCGGCCACGCTGCTCACGACCTCGACACGGTGCGGCTCGCCTCGGTATTCGCGCAGGCCGTGCAGCATGGGGGCCAGCGGCAGGCCGATGGCGGTGGTCAGCGCCAGCGCGGCCAGGGCGTTCGACGCGTTGTGACGGCCACGGATGCGCAGCGCATCGGCAGGCATCAGGCGCTGCAGGATGATCTCTTCTTCCGGATCCCCCTTCTTGCGCTTGATGGTGGGATCGGCCTCGCGGGCACGCATCAGCCAGGCCATGCCAGCCTCGACCACCAGGCCGAAATCGCCCGGGTTGCGCGGCGCATCCAGGCCGAAGCGCACCACGTTGCGGTGCACGGTGCGCGCGGGGCGGCCCTTCACGCCGGACTTGATCACTTCGGGTGGCGGCACCATGGCCTCCACGGCCGGGTCGTCACGGTTGATCACCATCACGCCCTGCTTGCCGAAGATGCGGGCCTTGGCGCCTGCGTAGCCAGCCATGGAACCATGCCAGTCCAGATGATCCTGCGTGATGTTGAGCACCGTGGCGGCGCTGGGCTCGAAGTTGGTCACGCCATCGAGCTGGAAGCTGGAGAGTTCGAGCACCCAGACCTCGGGCAGTACCTGGAACACGGGCTCGGCCGGGGGCGGTGGGGCCAGTTGCACCAGAGGGGCATCGGCATCGTCAGTGAGTGGGGTGGCGTCGGTGAGCTCGGCAGCAGGCGCATCAGCAGTCGATACCTGCAGATCGCTGGGCTCAATGGACTCGCCAGCCTCGTCAACATCGGTGGCTGCATCGGACACAGCCGGTGACGACACAGCTTCAGCGCCTTGAGCGTCCAAGGCTTGCGATGCCGCGCCCGCATCGTCGGCAGATGCTGGGCTCACAACCTCCGTCAATGCGTCTGCCACGGCAGACTCATCCACAGCCACCTCATCGGCCACCGCTTCCGGCTCCGCATCCAGCGCCTGCGCCAACGTGTCCAGCAAGGTCGGGCCGATGTTGCCGGCCAGGCCCACGCGCTTGCCCGCCCGCTCGACCAATTGGGCCGTGAGCGAGGTGGTCGTGGTCTTGCCGTTGGTGCCGGTGATGGCCAGCACCTTGGGGGCGTAGCCGCGCTCGGCTTTCAGATCGGCCAGGGCCGTGGCGAACAGCGACAGCTCACCGCGCACGGGGATGCCCAGCTCATCAGCGCGTGCCAGCAGGCGCTCGACATCGGACGCATTGGGCGCCAAGCCGGGGCTTTTAAGCACCAGCTGCACACCGTCCAGCAGGGCTGCGTCCAGCCCATGGTGCACGGTGGCAGCCGGAATCTCGTTCATCAGCGTGACCGCCTGGGGCGGGTTCGCGCGCGTGTCGGCCACGCGCACATGGGCGCCACACCGGGCACACCAGCGCGCCATGGCCAGGCCCGAGTCTCCCAGACCCAGGATCAGCACGGTGAGCTCACGCAGGTAACGCATCTTGAAGTCAGTCGATCAACGCAGTTTCAGGGTGGACAGGCCGGCCAGGCACAGCAGCATCGTGATGATCCAGAAGCGGACCACGACCTGCGTTTCCTTCCAGCCGGACTTCTCGAAGTGGTGGTGCAGCGGCGCCATCAGCAGGATGCGGCGGCCCTCGCCGTACTTCTTCTTGGTGTACTTGAAGTAGCTGACCTGGATCATCACGGACAGGGCTTCGAGCACGAAGACACCGCCCATCACGGCCAGCACGATCTCCTGGCGCACGAT
>CALAKR010000100.1 GCA_937923225.1 uncultured Aquabacterium sp.
ATCGGTGTCTGGCGCTGGCCTTGCTGGCCGCGCTCCAGGGCTTGTCGCCACAGGTGCTCGCTGCAGAGGCCGGCGCCCCGAGGGCGGCATGCCCCGCGCTGCTCGACAAGACCTTCCCCCGCCTGCAGGATGAAAAACCCCAGTCACTCTGCCAGTACGCCGGCAAGGTGCTGCTGGTGGTCAACACCGCCAGCTACTGCGGCTTCACCTCGCAGTACAAGGGCCTGGAGGCGCTGTACGCCAAGTACAAGGGCCGTGGCCTGGTGGTGCTGGGCTTCCCGTCCAACGATTTCGGCAACCAGGAGCCAGGCTCTGCCAAGCAGATCGCCGAGTTCTGCGAGAACACCTTCGGGGTGAAATTCCCGATGTTCGCCAAGAGCACCGTCAAGGGCGAAGGTGCCAATCCGCTGTATGCCGAACTGATCCGTCAGAGCGGTACCACGCCGAAGTGGAACTTCTACAAGTACGTGGTGTCGCGTGATGGCCGCAGCGTCACGGCCTACAGCAGCATGACCGCGCCGGACGATACCGATCTGGTCCGCGAGATTGAGCAGCGCCTGGCCGCGCCGCGTTGAACGGGCAGAGATCACGTTGGCAGCCACTGTGGTTGTGCAATACACCACACCCCCCCCCGGACCACGCACTGATCGGCCCTCAAGTCGGGGAGTGACGGGGCCGAATCTGGAGTCAATGATGGGCTTGAGAACGGGCGATGAGGCCCCACCTCCCTGTCAGACCAAGACAGGATCTGGAGTACCGTCCATGCACATGCTCTATAACTCAGACAACTACGCCGTCGTACAGATCGACATGGCCGCCGAACAGGCTGGCCTGCACCTGGCCCAGGCGCTCACGCGCGGTGGTTACGAGATCGTCGACAAGTTCGCCCGCAAGGAGATCTTCATCGAAGGTGCCCTGGCGGAATCCTTCAAGGAAGGCGTGGAAGCCCTGATCGAGTCTTCGCCCAGCATCGAAGAGTTCGATGCCTACCTCGAGCGCTACGCCGGCATGGCGCAGCAACCGGTGGTGATGCACTGATTTGACCGACCGGGCTGCCGTTGTCCACCTGGGGTGGGGCGGTAGCCGGTCGACGTTACTGGCTCATCGGCGCTTTGCGTCACGCGCTGGCCGCAGGCAGGCGCGAGCCATCCAGGCACACGCGGGAGCGTCCGTCGCCTGCCCTCCTTCCGATCCTCTGATCCCTGCTTGGCGCGAGCCTGCCTTGTGGTGGCCGGTCGTCCCCCTTCCGCCGTATTTTTGGGCAAACAGCTCGGTTTTACGGCCTGTTCCTGCTCAAGATGACTTGTAAAAAGCCGAAACTGCCAGGGTGACGGCGCAGCGGCGCGCCGTTCTGGGAATGGATGATGGTCGGTGAAGTGAATTTCATGCCGTCCAGCTACGAGGCAGGTACCGTTGCAGCATCGGTCCTGATGGCGATGTTTGCCTCCTTCGTGGCCTTGGATCTGGCCAAGCGCGTGCGCACGGCGGATGTCGCCATCGCGCGGGCGTGGCTGATCGGTGGTTCGGTCACCATGGGCATCGGCATCTGGGCCATGCACTTCGTGGGCATGATGGCCTTCCGCCTGCCGGTGGCCATCGGCTACGACGTGCTGTTCACGCTGGTGTCGGCCCTGGCGGCCGTGGGCGTGTCCTACATGGCATTGTGGGTGGCCAGCCGGCACAAGCTGACCTGCCTGCGGCTGACGGGCGGCGCGCTGGCCATGGGCACGGGCATCTGCGTGATGCACTACCTGGGCATGCACGCCATGGAGATGGACCCGGGCATCGTCTGGGATTGGCGCCTGGTGGCTGCCTCGGCCGGTATCGCGGTGGGCGCCTCGGCCGTGGCCCTGCTGATCTTCTTCTGGCTGCGCAAACTGCAGGGCCTGCCCGCCCTGATCTGGCAGATGGTGGCCGCCGCGGTCATGGGCATCGCCATCTCGGGCATGCACTACACCGGCATGGCCGCCGCCTCGTTTCCGCTGGGCGCCGTGTGCACTTCGTCGAGCGAGCTGGGCGGCGATACCCTGGGCGTGATGGTGGGCGCAGCCGCGATGCTGCTGCTGTCGATGACCCTGCTGACCTCGATCATGGATGCGCGCACGCAATCGCGCACCAACAAGCTGGCCGCCTCGCTGCAGGTGGCCAACCAGCAGCTCAAGCACATCGCCTTCCGCGATCCGCTGACGGGCCTGGCCAACCGCCTGGTGTTCGAGGATCAGCTCGACAGCGCCGTGCTGCGCGCGCAGGAGTGCAACAAGCGCCTGGCCATCCTGTTCATCGACCTGGACGGCTTCAAGCCCATCAACGACAGCTTCGGCCATGCCATGGGTGACGAAGTGCTCAAGCAGGTGGGCCAACGCCTGTCGCATGTGGCCCGCCCCGGCGATGTCGTGGCCCGCGTGGGTGGCGACGAGTTCCTGATGCTGCTGGAGAACCACCCCGACCGTGCCACGGCGGCAGCGGTGGCCATGCGCGTGCGTGATGCCCTGTCGCAGGTGTTCGAGGTCGATGGGCGCGGCATGCACCTGTCGTGCTCCATCGGCATCGTGGTGCACCCGGATCATGGCCCGCGCGCCCGCCTGATCGCCAACGCCGATGCGGCCATGTACGCGGCCAAGCGTGCCGGCGGCAGCGTGCACTGCTTCTACGAGGCCGAGATGGCCACCGACGCCGAGATGCAGATCGCCCTGCAGCGCGATCTGCGCCAGGCGCTGGACCAGGGTGGCAAGGGCCTGGAGCTTTACTACCAGCCCAAGATCCATGCGCAATCCCGCCAGACGGCCGCCGTGGAGGCGCTGATCCGCTGGCACCACCCCACGCGCGGCACCGTGAGCCCCGCGCAGTTCATCCCCGTGGCCGAGCGCTTCGGCCTGATCGGCGCGCTGGGCGACTGGGTGATCAACGACGCCTTCCGCCAGATGCGCCAGTGGCAGAAGGAAGGCCTGCGCATGCGCGTGGCCGTGAACCTGTCCATGCACCAGCTGCGTCAGAACGACCTGGTCGAGCGCATCGCCAAGGCCCTGCGCGAACACAGGATCGAGCCCGATCTGGTCACCTTCGAGGTGACCGAATCGGCCGCGATGGAAGACACGCAGACCTCGCTGCGCATGTTCGACCAGCTTGCTGCTTTGGGCGTGCGCCTGTCCATCGACGATTTCGGCACGGGCTATTCCAGCCTGAGCTACCTGCGCAAGCTGCCCGCGCGCCAACTCAAGATCGACCGCAGCTTCATCAACGACCTCAAGCCCGAGGGCGATGCCCGCGCCATCGTGAACGCCGTGGTGCAGCTGGCCCATGCCCTGGGACTGCACGTGGTGGCCGAGGGCGTGGAGACCGCCGAGCAGGAACGCATCCTGATGGAGATCGGCTGCGATGCGCTGCAAGGCTTCCGCTACGCCAAGCCCATGCCGGCCAAGCGCCTGGCCATCTGGGCCGCCAGCGAGGAAGGCCCTGATCACGGCGCGCCGATGGGCTTTCGCGATTCGCTGATCGAGCCGGAAGTCTGATCATGGCGTCGATGTCGGCCCGCGATGCCGCCGCGGGCTTGACGGCCTTTCTACAATAGAGGCATGAGTTCCGCCGCTACGCCTGATTCGACCGCTTCGTCCACCCTGCCGCCGGTGGTGCGCCGCCCCTATACCCGCGCCGCCGATCTGCCCGAGATCATGCGCCAGCGCATCGTGGTGCTCGATGGCGCCATGGGCACGATGATCCAGCAGTACAAGCTGGGCGAGGCCGACTACCGCGGCAGCCGCTTCACCGAGCACCACAAGGACCTCAAGGGCAACAACGAGCTGCTGCAGCTCACGCGCCCCGACGTGATCCGCGAGATCCACGAGGGCTACCTCAAGGCCGGTGCCGACCTGATCGAGACCAACACTTTCGGCGCCACCACCGTGGCCCAGGAAGACTACGACCTGCCTGAGCTGGCCTACGAGATGAACGTCGAAGGCGCCCGCCTGGCCAAGGAAGTGGCGCTGAAGTACAGCACCCCCGACAAGCCCCGCTACGTGGCCGGCGCCATCGGCCCGACGCCCAAGACCGCCAGCATCAGCCCCGACGTGAACGACCCGGGCGCGCGCAATGTCGATTTCGACGCGCTGCAGCAGGCCTACTACGAGCAGGCCAAGGCCCTGCTGGAGGGCGGCAGCGACGTCTTCCTGATCGAGACCATCTTCGACACGCTCAATGCCAAGGCCGCCATCTTCGCGGTGGACCAGCTGTTCGAAGACACCGGCGAGCGCCTGCCCATCATCATCTCCGGCACGGTGACGGACGCCTCCGGCCGCATCCTGTCGGGCCAGACGGTGAGCGCCTTCTGGCACTCGGTGCGCCACGCCCACCCGATCGCCATCGGCCTGAACTGCGCCCTGGGCGCCGCGCTGATGCGGCCCTACATCGAGGAGCTGGCCAAGGTGGCGGGTGACACCTACATCAGCTGCTACCCCAACGCCGGCCTGCCCAACCCCATGAGCGACACCGGCTTCGACGAGACGCCGCCCGTGACGGGCGCGCTGGTGGAAGATTTCGCCAAGGCCGGCTTCCTCAACATCGCGGGGGGCTGCTGCGGCACCACGCCGGCGCACATCGCCGAGATCGCCAAGCGCGTGAGCGCCTACAAGCCCCGTTGCCTGCATGACGAGGGTGTGCGCGGTTTCCTGAGCGGCCTGGCCGCCTGAGGTTCGTCCGCATCTGAATCCAGCGCCAATGGGCGCGTTGGCGTCGTGGGTCAATACGAGTGTCGTTTAACACTCATTCGTGGGGGTGTTGCGGGTTAGCCCAAGGACGAGGTTCCTGGAGAGTGGGACATCATCGGCGCGCGCCTGGATTTTGAACAAACGTTCAACGTTCAGGCGACATGCGACGCATGAGAAGACTCACCAACACACCGATAAAGGAACCGAGATGAAAGTCCTGAGCAAGCAAGAGATTTCGCAGGTCAGCGGCGGCGAAAGCCTGATCGATGCCATCCACCGCTACGAGTGGAACAGCTACGGCGTGCCCCTGGCCAACGCCGCCATCTTCGCGTGGAACCTGTTCGCCACCACCAAGGTGCCCTACCTGCAGCCGCTGCCCAAGCCCTGAGCCTTGTGACAGTTGCACGCTCTGGCCCGCTGTCATGGCGTCGGGCTGGAGCGACATCTCAAGCCGACCCTGGGTGAGCCGATAGACCGGCGAAACCCTCGGTCGTGCCAGCAAGGGGCTGGTGTGCCGTTCCCAAGGAACCCAAGGAAGTACCGTGCCCCCTGGCCTACGCCGCTTGACCACCACCTTGTGGCAAGCCGGTCCCAGCTTGGCTTTGCCTGCCGCTCAGCGGCCGGGGCAGGCGCGGCCGGACAACGCCGGGTCGTCCGCTTTCCTTAATGCTCACGGAGCCTCGGCCAAGCACTGGCGCCGCATGCGCTTGATGCTTACCCTGGGCAGCTTGCTGCTGATGCTGATCGCGGGTGGCTGGGCCGTGTTCTTCATGCTCCAGGGGCAGTGGCTGATCGTGGCGCTGGACGTGGCCATGGCGGCCACCGGTGCGGCCGCGCTGGTGCTCAGCCGCCGTGACAGCCTGCGCCATGCGGCCTTGCTGCTGCTGGGCGGCCTGTTTGTGGCCATAGGCGCCATCTGCGTCTTCCTGGATGTGCCCAGCGGCCAGGTGCCGCGTGCCACGCACCACTTCTACCTGTCACTGGGCGCCTGCGCCTACCTGTTGTTCCGCGGTGAGCGGCCGCTGCTGCGCCATGGGGTGGCGCTGCTGTTCCTGGCGGCTTTCGTGGTGTTTGCCAGTTGTGATGCGGCCATCGTCACGCCCTATGCCTTGCCGGATGAGGTGCGCGTGTCGGGCACCTGGGTGAACAACATCTTCTCGGTGCTCACGCTCTACCTGGTGCTGCACGTGATGCAGTCCGACGTGACCGCGCGCAACGAGATGGAAGATGAACTGCGCACGGCGCTGGACGAGCAGCAACTGGTGCTGCACTATCAGCCGCAGATCGGGGCTGATGGCCAGGTGACGGGCGCCGAGGCGCTGGTGCGTTGGGAGCACCCGCAGCGCGGCATGGTGTCGCCCGGCGAGTTCATCCCGCTGGCCGAGCAGACCGGCCTGATCGTGCCGCTGGGCGCCTGGGTGATGCGCGAGGCCTGTGCGCAACTGGTGCGCTGGTCGAAGGATCCGCACACCGCCTCGCTGACGCTGGCCGTGAACGTGAGCGCGCAGCAGTTCCGCCTGCCGGACATGGTGGCGCGCATGCGCGCGGTGCTCGATCGCCATGGCATCGACCCGACGCGGCTGAAGATCGAGCTGACGGAGAGCATGCTGGTCAGCGATGTGGAAGACACCATCGAGAAGATGACGGCGCTGAAGGCGATGGGCGTGGGCTTCTCGCTGGACGATTTCGGCACGGGGTATTCGTCGCTGTCGTACCTGAAGCGGCTGCCGCTGGACCAGCTCAAGATCGATCAGACCTTTGTGCGGGATGTGCTGACGGATCCGAACGATGCGGCGATTGCACAGACGGTGGTGAGTCTGGGGCAGACGTTGGGGCTGTCGGTGATCGCCGAGGGGGTGGAGACGGAGGGGCAGCGTGAGTTCCTGGCGGGCATCGGGTGTCAGGCTTACCAGGGGTATTTGTTCAGCCGGCCGTTGCCGATCGACAAGTTCGAGGTGTTTGTGCGGGGGCGTGTGGCGGGCGTTTGAGGCCTCTGCTCCTTTGCCTGCGGTCGTTTGATCGTTTTTTCGAGGCAGCGCGAGGCGGGGTCTGAGGGGGCCTCTGGCCGGGCTTCGATGTTGGCGGTCC
>CALAKR010000101.1 GCA_937923225.1 uncultured Aquabacterium sp.
GATGGCTTGAAGTGTTTCGAGACAGTCCCCGAGGTGAAGGATGAAGTTGCTCATCGCGGCCCCCTGTAGATCAGGTAGGCCATGTAGGCGGGGGCGATCATGGCATCAGCTCCTTCGGCACGTTGATGGTTTCGCCGCGAGCCTGGTGCACGACAGCGCGGGCTGCTGCTTCTGCTCGGGTATCGCCGGGCTGCCTGTCAAGTGGGCTGCCCGACACGCAGGCCAGCCACGGCCATAGGTGTCCGCGCTCGATCCACATCCCGTGCTTCTGGATCAGGTGCTCGCCGGTCGCGTCGTCGATGGCCTGACCGCTCAGAGGCAATTGCAGCTGGCCGGCCGCCACCGGCATCGGGCCATCCACCGCTTCCAATGCCCAGCGCAATGCATCGCCGGCTAGGTTGCAGGTGTTCACGTTGATTAAGGCGGTCATGAGATCAACTCCTTCGGCACCTGGACTGTCCATCCGGAGATCTTGACGACCACTGCACGGCAGATCGCAGTCAGAGGCTCGGAAGCCTCCATCCAGTCGGTCGGCTCGTTTGGCTTGCTTGGATGAGCCACCCAGCCGCCGTGGACCGGGCCATCGCCGATAAGGTGTTTTGTCTTCAGCGGTCCGCAGCAGCCCCAGTCAGTGGAAGGCTTGTACCGCTTACCAATGAGCGCGCCCTCGTCCTCTGGGTCCCTATCCACCTCAAGAAAGACACGATCAGGAATGCCGTAGTGGGCTGCCTGTACGAACGGCTTATGGCCTTCCGCGATGGCAACCGCCCAGTTGAGCGCCTCGCCGGACAGGTTGACTGTCTTCACTTCGATCAGGTCGGTCATGGGCGCACCCTTCCTTTCCATGGCAGGGTTTGCAGCGTGAAGCGACCGCAGAATCCTGCGAAGCACCACCAGAGAGTGGGCTTTTCCCAGCCGCCGGAGAAGCGGCGGATCTGCTTGCTGTCGAACCAGACCCATCCACCGTTGTAGGGGGCGTTCCAGAGCCTTACGTGGAAAGTTTTTGGCTTCACAGCGAATACCTCTCTTGATCCCAAGTCCGATCTGCGCCGGCTGGTGTTGGTCCGTTGTCTTCTTGTTCGTGCGGGGAGAGCTGGCGCTCGTTGCCGGACTGCAACTGGCTGTCGGGGATGCAGCTGATCCCGACACCGTTCAAGATCCAGCAGGTGGCGCCGCGACGGCTGTCGTGCTGCACGTCGATGACGTTCTCGTTTGCGCTGGCGCCGGTGGCCAGCAGCAGGAGGGAGAGGGCGAGGCGGGTCATTTGCGCAGGTCCTCGTCCGGATCAAAGCCGAAACGGCGGCACAGCGCGTGCGCAACGCCAGATCCACAGCAGAAGGCGTCCTTCATCAGCACCCAGCGTGGCTGCTTCATTCTGGTGGTGCCCCGCACCATGCGCACCGCTGTTCGGAGCAGGTCGTCCTCGGTGAACTCGCAGCCGGAGAGGGTGATGGTGCGGCTCTTCCCGTTCAGGTGCTCGAGCGCTGCTCGGAACTGCTCGATGTACTCTTCTTGGGTTGATCCCCACCGGTTAACCAGGCACTCATCATCAACAGGGAAACCTTCATCCTCGGGCTCGTCCGAAGGCGTGCCAGGCACCATCAGGAACTCGCTTTCCACCGCCTGAAGTAGGTCAGAGAAGCGCTTTGTGTTCCTGACGTTCACCTCAAGAACGCTGATCGGATGCGAGTGATGCAGGCCGAAAATGTCGTAGATGCGCGCCACATCTGGGTGCAGTTGGCTTTCTTCAGGCATGACTTCGTCCTTGGCCGCCATATCGCGGCAGTGAATAGAGGGGAGAGGGGTTACAGCGGAAAGAGTACGGATGTACTCCTGTCAGGATTTGGCTGAGCGCATATGGTCGTCGTAGATCTTCTGCGCCTCTTCATCGCCTCTCAGGCATCCACACAGGTACGGATGGGCCTGGTAGTCGATATGGCAAAGGCGATTCGGGTATTGAGGCGCCGCCACGGCTGGGGATGCGATCGCGGACAGGGCGTTCGCCGCACGCCTGACCTCAAGCACCAGCCCACCCAGCGAGTCGCTAGCTCGTTCTACGCCGTCAGTTACCTTGATCCGAGTGATAGGTCCATCGCTGTCCAGGTCGTGATTCAGCACACGAAGCGGCTCTTGGAGCAGTCGTGCAGCCAGTACAATCAGCTTGCCAGACTGCTCACCCAGCAGCGCATCCCGCTCGGCCAACTGCCTGTCCTGGTTGTGCAGCAGGTTGCGCAGCGCATTTGCCAGCTCAGGGCCAACCGTATGCATGTCCTGCCCTGCTGGCATGCCGAGGGCTGTGCAGATCCGCAGCAGCGACTCGCGCAGCCGCTCAACCTCCCCAGCATCTGCAAGCCGTCCCAGCGGGATTGCCGGTTCGCCAACCAGCTTGGCGTCAACTTCTGCCTGGTGCTTGTTCCACCATATTGCGCTGCCGACCACCCACGCGATGGGCTCGCCCTCGTGCTGCCCTGGGTGCAATGGCAGCTTGCCCCGACACCCGTCACACGCATGGATGTGTCGGTTCTCGACTCCGTTTAGCAGTCCGCTGCCGTGCCATGGGTGGTGGTCGGGAGTGATTCCGCAGTAGTCGCAGG
>CALAKR010000102.1 GCA_937923225.1 uncultured Aquabacterium sp.
GCCATGCAGCCGCTGCCATTCGAACTGGCCATGGCTGAGTGGCTGCTGCCGGGCCAGTTGCATCACGGCAGCCACGGTGGCGGCGTTGTGCGTGGCGAACTGCGGGAACAGCCAGGCATGGTGCCCCAGCAACTGCTGGGCGCAGGCCAGGTAGCTCAGGTCGGTGTGGGCCTTGCGTGTGTAGACCGCGAACCCCGGCAGGCCGAGCTCCTGCGCGCGTTTGATCTCGCTGTCCCAGTAGGCGCCTTTGACCAGCCGTACCGTCAGCCGCCGGCCATGGCGCTGTGCCATGGCCGCGAGCCGGTCGATCACATGCGGTGCTCGGAACTGGTAGGCCTGCACCGCCAGCCCCAGGCCTGACCAGGCCGGCAAGGCCGGTGCATCCTGGATGCCTGAGAGGTGCTCGAGCAAGGCGTCCAGCACTGCCAGTTGCAACTCCAGTCGCCATGCTTCTTCAGCGTCCAGTGTGAGCTGCAGGTTGGCCTGCGCCGCCAGCCGGGCCAGCTCGGCCAGACGCGGCACCAGCGCATCAATGATGGCCGGCCCCTGCGGGCTCTCGAACCGTGGATGCAAGGCCGACAGCTTGACCGACAGACCATCACGCAGATCTCGGCGTGAGCCTTGCTGTGCAGGCTGATCTGTGGCCTGCGCAATATGCGAGGCCAAGCTGGTCAGTGCCGTGCGGTAGGCCTGGAAGTATGTTTCTGCATCGGCCCAGGTGCGTGCGCCTTCTCCCAGCATGTCGAAGCTGAAGCACAGGCGCCTGTCAGGCTGCTGCTTGCGCAGGCGCGCTGCACGCGACAGCGCCTCGTCGATGTCTTGCCCGAGCACGAACTGCTGGCCCAGCAACTGCACGGCCCGGACGGTGGCGGCCACGACGGCGGATCCACCCAGGCGTTGCAGCCAGCCTTGCGGTGCGTGATCGGCTGCAGGCAGCAGCGTTTGCGCCAGGGCCAGCACATGGTGAGTGAGCGGGCCCAGCAACCCCTGGTCATCGGTGCGGGCCAAGGCTGGCTGCCGCTCCGTGCCTTTGAGCTGGTCGGCGGTGAGCAGCAGGGCCGTCTCGGCATCGGGCACCCTGAGCAAGGCCTCGGCCAGGCGCATCAGCCCCATGCCCTCCTGGCTGCTCAGCGGAAACTCATGGAGCAGGGATTCCAGCGCCCATGGCGGGCCTGGATGGCGGCGCACGGCCTGAACCCAGGGCGTGCACTGATCAAGCACGGCAGACCAGTCCACCTGGCCTGACAGGCGGGCCCTCAGGCGGGCTGCTGCCGTGGGTTCATCTTCCCAAGGGGGCGGATCCTGTAGCGCAACGACTCCATCCACGTGGCGGCCTCCTGACGCACTGACGCAGGGATGGCCACAGGGTAATGCGAATGGGGCGATGCCGTCCAGCGGCAGCCGATGCGGGTGTGCTCAGCGCTTGTGGAACACCAGGTCCCAGACGCCGTGGCCCAAACGCAGCCCGCGGTTCTCGAACTTGGTCAAGGGCCGGTAGTGGGGCTTGGCAGCGTAGTCTGCCGCCGTGTTGACCAGGCCGGTTTCGGCCGACAGCACTTCCAGCATCTGCTGGGCATAGGGTTCCCAGTCAGTGGCGCAGTGCAGATAGCCTTGGGGGGCCAGGCGGGAGGTGAGCAGCGTCACCAGTTCAGGCTGGATCAGCCTGCGCTTGTGGTGGCGTTTCTTGTGCCATGGATCCGGGAAGAACACATGCACCCCTGCCAGCGATGCCGGCGGGATCATGTTCTCAAGTACCTCGACGGCATCGTGGCGGATGATGCGCACATTGCTCAGGCCCTGCTCGCCGATGCGCTTGAGGTAGGCGCCGACGCCCGGCTCGTGCACTTCGCAGCCGATGAAGTCCGTGTCGGGCAAGACACCGGCAATGTGGGCAGAGGCCTCGCCCATGCCGAAACCGATCTCAAGGACCACGGGTGCGGAACGTTCGAACACCGATTCAAAGTTCAGCGCCTGGGCCGTGTAGGGCAGCACGAAGCGAGGGCCGAGATCCTGCAGCGCGCGCTGCTGGCCATCGGTCGTGCGCCCGGCCCGCATCACATAGCTGCGGATGGTGCGGCGGTGGGGCGCATCGTGCGCCGTGGCGTCGTCGTCTTCAGGCGAAGGGGCGGTGGTCGGGTTTTCTTGCATGGTGGCACCCATCAGGGATGCAGGCTGGGACTGGCTGGGAAATGCCTGCAGGTTGGGCGAGGCCGCCGATTGTCCTTCAATCTGGAGATTGAAAGCCGCCCTAGGGTTGTGCCGGATGCGCACCCCTCATTCGCGGGGGCGATAAAAGTCACGAACCGCCCCCCCGTTCAATGGGTTACGGGCAAACGCCTAATGCTGGGCGTGCGCAGCGAAAGGCATGATGAAGGCGTTGGTTCCTAGACACCTTTCAAAAACTTTCTACGACGGAGTAACACCATGATTTCTTCTATCAAGAGCGCTGTGGGTGGTTTGTTCCTGGCTGCTGGTCTGGCGTTCAGTGGTGCTGCCTCGGCTGGCATCACGCTGGATACCTCGGCCCTGAAGTCTGACGCTGTGCTGCAGCTGACCTCGGCCGCCACCGGCGCTTCGGCCAGCGCCCGCATCCTGTTCAGCCCCCTGGGCAACACCACGCAACTGACCTCTGTTCCGGTGTTCGACGAAGAGCTGGGCGAAGACGTTGAGGTTCCCCGCTTCAACATGCCTGTCACCAAGGCCAAGATCTCCATCGGCTGGGACCTGAAGATCCACGCCAATAGCGGTGAGTCGTCGCGTTCGGCCCTGTTCATCAAGCGCGGCACGGCCAACCTGGTGCTGGCCAACTTCGCCATCGATTTCGACAAGGAAATCGTGTACGCCGACGTGATCCAGAACGGTGTCACCACCGCCAAGGTTGAGATCTACACGTTCGACGTGGTCGAGCCCCAGAAGATCTCCTTCAAGAACCTGGTGCTGAACCAGAGCGTGAAGATCGGCAACCTGAAGTTCACCCAAGCTGCCCAAGACACCCTGGGCAATGGCCTGAACCTGGCTGCCTCCGTGCGCGCAGCCCTGGCTGAGCTGGACTTCGGCACCATCAGCATCCTGGTGACGTCCTACAAGCGCAGCCCGAAGGCCAACGCCACGCCTTTCACTGCTGCTGACATCCCGTCCTGATCCGCTCCGGACTCTCAGGTCAATCAAAACCGCCGGCTCTGCCGGCGGTTTTTTCTTTGGGGCCTCGATGTTGTGAGGTCGGGTTGGGGGCAGGGCGGTCCGCCGATCAGCGGGATGAAAAATGGGCAATTGTTGACGCTCGTGGGGTTTTCAGAAGCGCACACCAGGGATTGGGTAACACCGGCCGCATGATTCACGGCATTATTCGTAACAGGTAGAAACCTATTCACAAAGCGACTTCTCTGGTGGAGTTACAAATGAAATTGATGTCCCTCAAGGCGGTAGCCAGTGGCCTGTTCCTGGCGGTTGGGATGGCGATCGGTACCTCGGCGTCGGCCCTGTCGCTCAACACGACGGCGCTGAAGGCCAATTCGACATTGCAGTTGTCCGCGGATGCGTTTGCTGCGCTGGAAGGCGCCAACGTGTCGTTCAGCACGCTGGGCAATGCCTACGCAGGCGCAGGCACCGTGATCGACGATGTGCTGGTGCCCTCCTACATTCTTCCGGTCACGGAGGCAGCTGTTTCGATCGGCTGGAACCTGAAGTTGTCGCCTACCTCCGGCGAAGCTTCGGGCTCAGCGCTGTCGATCAAGCGCGGCAGCAATTCCTTCGCATTGGCCAACTTCAACATTGACTACGCTTCCGAGCAAGTGTTTGCCGATGTCATCATCAAAGGTGTGACCACCAACATGGCGGTCTACTCTTTCGATCCGCAAAGCGATCTGAAGATCGGTTTGAGTGGCCTGAGCCTGACCCTGAATCAGACTCTGGGCAACCTGCAGTTGACCACGCAAGCCACCGACACTTTCGCCTCGGCGCTGAAGTTGTCTGCACCCTTGAAGTCGGCGCTCGGCGGTCTCGACTTCGGCACGATCAAGATCGACATTGCTACTTCGTTGCGCAAGCCCGTTTCCGATACGGCGTTCACGGCGGCCATGATGGTGCCAGAGCCTTCCACCTATGCGCTGATGGCGCTGGGCATGGTCGGCATTGCAGCGGTTGCACGACGCAAGCAGGCCTGAGTCGCTGCGACGACGCTACAATGCCCCAAGTTGGCGGGCGTCGTTCAATGGCAGGACCTGAGCTTCCCAAGCTCAAGACGTGGGTTCGATTCCCATCGCCCGCTCCAGCAATGCCTGCCAAGAAAAAAGCTCCCCTCGGGGAGCTTTTTGTTTTTGGGTCGTGTCAGTAGATGTGGCTTATCGGTGCCTCAGAAGAACAGCGCCCACACCAGAAGCCCGATCAGCGCCCACTTGCCCACGTAGTAGGCCGTGCGGTTCTTCGCCTTGAGGGCCTTGCCCTTCAAGCGGATCTGGTAGGCGTGGTAGAAGAACTTGTTGAGCCCGCCGATCGGCTCGCCCTCGACGTTCTGCGTGGCCGAGGCCTTCATCACCAGGGTGGCGAACACCTTGTTGATCCAGCGCACCACCGGCGTGTAGACCGGCCGCTCGATGTCGGCGAACAGGATGATGCGGGGGTGGTCCGTGGTGTTCTCTGCGTAGTGGATGTAGGTCTCGTCGAACATCACCACTTCGCCGTCCTTCCAGTGGTAGCGCTCGCCGTCCACGTCGATGAAGCAGCGCGGATCATTGGGGGTGATCAAGCCCAGGTGGTAGCGCAGCGAGCCGGCGTATGGGTCACGATGCTTGACCAGCGTGGCGCCTGGCGGCAGCGAGGCGAACATGGCAGCCTTCACGCCCGGGATCTGGCGCAGCAGGGCCACCGTCTTGGGACACATCTGCTGGGCTGAGGGCAGGTCATCGCCGTACCACTTCAGGTAGAA
>CALAKR010000103.1 GCA_937923225.1 uncultured Aquabacterium sp.
CCAGGAGCTGGCGGCGCACGGAGCGTTGCTCTTCGAAGACGGGCATCCAGGTGTTGCGGTCGTTCTGGACGAACTGGTTCTTCCAGTCGTAGGTGCGGATCTTCCAGTACTTGTCGAACAGGTCGGTGATCTCGGTGGCAAGCTTGTCGCCGTTCGCGGTGCGGGCTTCGTCCTGGATCAGGCCACGGATCTCGGCGATGGAGACCTCGCCCAGGCCGAGGATGTAGTACTCGAAACGCCCGCGCAGGCCCTTGCAGGGCTTGAGCAGCTTGTCGGTGGTGACGCACCATTCGCCGGAAGGCTCGGTGCCCGCGAAAGAACCCTCGCGGAACAGGCGCTGGCGCACTTGCTCGGGCGTGCGCACCTGTTCGGCTTGGGGAGTGGCTACAACGGGCGATGCATCACCACCACCCAGGCCCCAGCCATTGGCCTGGCCGTGCCCGGCCTCACCACCACCCAGCAGGCGAACCCCGCCACCCTCCGCACCACCGCGCTGGACCATCCATGCGCCCACCAACAGGGCCACGGCGGCCAGCGAGACCACCATCCATTTGATTCGTACCTGCATCGCTTGTTTCCTGGCTCACATCCTTGTTGCCCTGAGGCCTTGCCCATGGTGACACCCTGCCCTGCCCGTTCACATCGGTTCCTGCCCGCACCTGGAATGGGTGGTTGACTCAAAAGCAGGAAGGGTCAACCAGATGGCCTGGTCGACCCTTCCGTGTCAGCAGACCCGGCGCGCAGACCGGGCATGGCATCAGACTTGGTTCAGAGGAAGGCCCACTTCAGGCGGTTGGCGTGCTGCACGTAGAAGGACTTGGGATCCGGCGCGCCCTTGCCGATGGCGCCCAGCACCTGGTTGATCTCGTCGAGGTGGTTCCAGGCGTAGTTGTCCTTGATGACATTGCCCCAGTGCGAGGAGCACTTGCTGACCAGGCCGTCATTGGGTTCGGTGCCGAAGTAGTTGGCGGTGTAGGCCAGCAGCGCGTCAGAGATGTCGCCGCTGTTGGTCTTGACCGAGGTGCCCGAGAACGAATACCAGTTGATGCTGTTGCCCGCGATCTTGGCCGTGGTCGGGCCCTTGCCGCAGTTGGTGGTGGGCTTGCCGGTGGGGAACTTGGCGTTGAAGGCGGCAGCGCCCGGCGCACTGAGCGCGGCCAGCGCGGTTTTGAGGTCGGCGCTCTGGTAGTTGGGGTTGCCCGTGAGCCAGCCGATCAGCTTGAGGCCGGCGGTGGCGGTCTGGTCGAAGCCGCCGTCCGGGGTGGTGCCGGCCAGGATGTCATCGGCCACCTTGGAGCCCAGGTGCGTACCCGCCACGGAGCTGACGCTGGCGACCATGGCCGGCACGACACCGGCTGCGTAGCGCACGGTGGGGCCGCCATGGCTGTGGCCGATCAGGTTGAATTTCTTGACGCCATCCTTGGCGGCCCACTGCTGCAGTTGCTTGACCAGCTCCTCACCACGGAACTCGGTGGTCTGCGAGGGGTTGACAGAGGCGATGTAGACGGTGGCGCCTTCATCGCGCAGCGCACCGGGGATCTGGTAGAAATAGTTGACCACGCCGAGGATGCTGTCGAAGCCGATGAAGCCATGCACCAGCACGATGGGGTACTTGGTCTTGGCGGTGGTGCCGGCGTGGGCCGCGGGCGCGGCCATGAGGGCGAAAGTGGTGGCTGCAGCCACACAGGTGGCGCGCAGGATCTGGGTTGGGTTCATGCGTTTCTCCAGGCGTGTCGTCTCAGGACGTTCATTGAAATTGATTTTTCGCGTTAATCGATAATTGTTATATCGATGCGCGGCCTGGATTGTTCATGGGGGCCTGTGAAGCGGCCTGGGGGTTAGCCCCTGGAAGCAGGGTTTGCGATGAAGGGGCTAACCCGCCGCTCTCGATCAGGGCATGACTGGTGTGTGATCCGGGCATGAAAAAAGCCGGTGCAGGGCACCGGCTTTCCGAGGAGAGTGATACGCGCGCCGGCCAAGGCCGGCGTCAGATCACAGCCCCTTGCTCTTGAGGCGTCCGACCATGTTCACGTAGTAGGCCTTGGGATCAGGCGCGCCCTTGCCGATGGTGCCCAGGACCTGGTTGATTTCGTCCAGGTGGTTCCAGGGCAGGGCCAGGTCGATCTGCTTGCCCCACTTGGCTTCGTCAGGCGAGACCAGGCCGTCGTTGGGGGTGGTGCCGTAGTACTTGCCGGTGTAGGCCAGGATGGCGTCGGAGATGTCCCAGCCATTGGTCTTGACCAGGTTGCCGGCGTAGGAATAGAAGTACTGGCCGTTGGCGTATTCTGCGTTGCGGCCAGCCGGGAACTCCTGGTTGAAGCGCTCGGCGTCGGTGCTGCTCAGGGCCTTCAGGGCGGTCTTGAGGTCGGCGCTCTTGTAGTTGGTGTTGCCGGTGAGCCAGCCGATCAGTTGCAGGCCGGCGGTGGCAGCCTTGTCGAAACCGCCGTCGGGCGTGGTGCCCTTCAGGATCTCGTCAGCGACCTTGGAACCGTAGTGCGTGCCGGACATGGTCGACACGCTGGCGATGTCGTCACGCGTGGCGGCGGCGTAGCGAACGGTCGGGCCGCCATGGCTGTGACCGATCAGGTTGAACTTCTTGATCTTGTTGTACCAGGGGCTGGCAGCCTTCCAGGCATCGAGCTGCTTGTTGAGCTCTTCACCGCGGAACTCGGTGGTTTGCGACGGGTTGACCGAAGCGATGTACACGGTGGCGCCTTCATCGCGCAGCGCGCCGGGGATCTGGTAGAAGTAGTTGACAACGCCCAGGATGTTGTCGAAACCGATGAAGCCATGGACCAGCACGACGGGGTGCTTGGTCTTGGCGGCGGTGCCAGCATGGGCGGGGACGGCGGCCACGGCAACAGCGGCGACGGCTGCGGCGGCGATGTGGCGGATCTTCAAAGCTTTCATGCGTTTTCTCCTCTTCGTGCACAGCGGTCTGCTGCTGTGCTCAATTATTCGGATGTCGTTATTCGCCCCCTCAAGGGGGAACCCTGGTTTCCCGGGTTTGCACGACCCCGCATTCACGTGGAGAAAAATGCCTTAGCTCTGTTTTTGTACTGCAGCGCAGAAATTTTGGCGCAAGGCTGCTTAAGCGGACTCAATCCGACTCACGCTGGCGGGCCTGGCGCCGTGCCAATGCGTGGTTGTACAGGCGGTTGCGTGGCTGCCCGGTGGCATCGCACAGCAAACGCGCTGCTTCCTTGAGGGGCAGGTGCTCGGCCAGGATGTCCAGCACCTCGCTGACCGGCCTGGGCAGTTCTGCCTCGCCGACATCGCCCTGAGCACTGACGGCGTGCCACACCAGCGCGAACTCACCACGCTGGCGATTGGGCTCGCCCACCCACGCAGGCAAGGCCTGGGCCGGCAGGGTGTCGATCTCTTCGAACTGCTTGGTGAGTTCCCGCCCGACGGTGACAAGCCGCTCCGGATCGATGCCCGCCAGATCGCGCGCAAGTTCTGCAATGCGGTGCGGCGATTCAAACAAAACGACCGCCCCTGGGAGCTGCCGCAGGCTCAGCAGCGCCTCGCGCCGGGCCGCGCCCTTGGGCGGCAGGAAGCCCACGAAGGTGAAGCCCTGGGCCTGCACATCCCCCGCGGCGGACACCAGGGTGACGGGCGCACTGGCCCCCGGCAGGGGCACCACGCGCAGACCGGAGGCCCGCACAGCGCGCACCAGGCGCGCTCCCGGATCCGATACGCCGGGCGTGCCCGCATCGCTCACGTAGACCAGACGCTGCCCGCCCTCCAGGGCCTGCACCACGGATTGGGCGGCCTCGTTCTCGTTGTGCTCGTGCACGGCCATCAGGCGCTTGTCCAGGCCCAGGTGCTGCAGCAGGCGCTGCGTCATGCGCGTGTCCTCGCAGGCCACGGCATCTGCCAGCGCCAGCACGTGGATGGCGCGCAAGGTCAGGTCGGCCAGGTTGCCGATGGGCGTGGCGACCACATACAGCGCGCCTGCGGGATACTGCTGGCTGCCGGCGGCCATGGCCGCGGTCTGGAGGAGCAAGGTGGCATCGACCGTCACGACGAAATCCCGGGGAGATGAGGCGGAAGGCCAGGCGCTGGCCCATCTGCAGGCACAGGGCCTGACGCTGGTGGAGCGCAATTATCGGTTGGCGCGCGGCCCCCGTGCGCGCGGCGCCGAGGTGGACCTGATCATGCGCGATACCGACGGCACTTTGGTGTTCGTGGAAGTGCGCGCGCGCCGCGATGCCGGCCATGGCGGCGCCGCCGCTTCGGTGTCGCGCGGCAAGCAGCGCCGCTGCATCCTGGGCGCACGCCACTACCTGATGACGCTGAACACGCTGCCGCCCTGTCGCTTCGATGTGGTCGCCATCGAGGGCGACACGCTGAACTGGATCCGTGGGGCCTTCCTGGCCGATGACTGATCAGCGCTGACTTATGATCGGTGGGCATGTCTGATCCCTTGTTGACTCCCCCCTTCCTGTCCCAGTCCATCGCGCAGGCCGCCGACGGCCTGTACCAGTCCTCGGAGCGGCTGGCGCAACACCTGCACGCCGCAGCCCTGGCCATCGTGCACGGCCTGACCAGCGGCAGCCGCGTGCTGTGCGCCGGCGAGCGCGAAGGCGTGTGGCTGGCCCAGCAGGCCGCCCACCTGCTGGTGCAGGGCACGGGCCGGCCGCGCCCGCCGCTGGCCGCGGTGTCCGTGTGCAACGGCTGGGGCCCCGGCCAAGCCGCGCAAAGCGGTCACCTTGAAACTCAGGTGCGTGCTTTGGGTCAACCTGGTGATGTCTGGTTGGCCTTCTCCCTGGAGCAGGCCGAAGGCGAGCTGGCCGCAGCCACGGCCACGGCGCGCGACATGGACCTGACACTGGTGGTGATGACTGGCGAAGCCGCCTCGGTACTGGGCCCCATGGTGCGTGACACCGATGTGTGGGTTCCGCTGCCGGGCGTGCACGCCACGCACCTGTTCGGCACGGCCTGGCTGGCCGTGCATCTGTTGAGTGAAGCGGTGGATGCCCACCTGCTTGGAGAGGAGTTGTGATGTTCCTGAGCCAACGCCGCGTCCCCGCGGCCCGCTGGATGACCCGCCTGACCGGCACGGCCCTGGTGGTCGCTGCCGCCGGCCTGATGAGCGCCTGCGCCCCGCTGGTGCTGGGCGGTGCCGCCGCCGGCGCCTTTGTCGCGACCGACCGCCGCACCT
>CALAKR010000104.1 GCA_937923225.1 uncultured Aquabacterium sp.
GTTCCAGGTGCACCTTGATGTCGTCCGGGTTGATCGACACGTACTTGGAGATCACGGCCACCAGCTCGCGCTGCAGGTCGGGCAGGTAGTTGGGGCTGCTGGAGCGGCCATTGCGCTCGTGGGCCAGGATCAGCTGCAGCCGTTCCTTGGCCACGCTGGCCGTCTGCTTCTTTTCGCCGAGGAAGAAGTTGAGGAATCCCATGGCCTTACTTGCCTCCGAACAGGCGCTTGAAGAAGCCGGGCTTTTCGGCTTCGACGAAGCGCAGCGGCTTGTCTTCGCCCAGGAAGCGGGCGATCACGTCCTTGTAGGCTTCGGACACGTCCGAATCCTTCATGTGGATGGCCGGCACGCCCTGGTTCGAGGCGCTCAGCACGGTCTCGGATTCGGGGATCACGCCGATCAGCTTGATGCGCAGGATCTCGTGGATGTCTTCCAGCGACAGCATCTGCCCGCCCTCGACCCGGTTGGGGTTGTAGCGGGTGATCAGCAGGTGCTCCTTGATGGGCTCCTGCTTTTCGATGGCGCGCTTGGTCTTGCTGTTGAGCATGCCCAGGATGCGGTCCGAGTCGCGCACGGAAGACACCTCGGGGTTGGTCACCACCAGGGCCTCGTCGGCGAAGTGCATGGCCATCAGCGCGCCCGTCTCGATGCCGGCGGGCGAGTCGCACACGATGTACTCGAAGCCCATTTCGGCCAGGTCTTTCAGCACTTTCTCGACGCCGTCCTGCGTGAGGGCATCCTTGTCGCGTGTCTGCGAGGCGGCCAGCACGAACAGGTTGTCGCACTGCTTGTCCTTGATCAGGGCCTGGTTGAGGTTGGCCTCGCCATGGATCACGTTGATCAGGTCGTAGACCACGCGGCGTTCGCAGCCCATGATCAGGTCGAGGTTGCGCAGGCCGACGTCGAAGTCGATCACGGCGGTCTTGTGGCCGCGCAGGGCGAGGCCGGAGGCGAAGCTGGCGCTGGTGGTCGTCTTGCCGACGCCACCTTTGCCGGAGGTCACCACGATGATCTTGGCCATGGAAGGCGGTCCTTTCGAGTTGGGTTCGGTCAATGCTTGGGAAATCAGGATTTGCTCAGCGCCTCGTACACCAGGCGATCGCCCTCCAGCCGGATCTGCGCCGGCTTGCCGACCACTTCGGGCGGCAGGGGGTTGTCGGTGGTGCGGTAGGTGCCGGCAATGGAAATCAGTTCGGGCTCCATGCTGGCGGCGAAGATGCGCGCCTGCGTGTTGCCTTTGGCCCCGGCGATGGCTTTGCCGCGCAGCGGGGCGTACACGTGGATGTGGCCGTCGGCGATGACTTCGGCGCCGTTGTTCACGGCCGCCAGCACGATCAGGTCGCCGCCCTTGGCGTAGACCTGCTGGCCGGAGCGCAGCGGCTTGTCGACCACCATCGTGGGCACGGCGGTGGGCACCTGCACGGGCACCTCGACCGGCACTTCGCGGATCACCTCGCGCACCACCTCCTGCACCACGGTCTCGACGCGGGCGGGAGCGGACTGGCCATCAGGGGCTTCGCCCAGACCGGCCTTGAGGGCCGCGGCCATCTGGCCGGGGTTGCCGCCGCGCACGGCCACGGGCGTGAGCTGGAACTTGGTCAGCAGCTCGATCAGGCCGGGGAAGTTGGGCAGCGACTCCAGGCTGGCCAGGTGGGTCAGGTCGATCACGACCGGGTCGCGACTGAAGAAGTCGGGCGTCTCGCCGAAACGCTCCTCCATGGCTTGCGCCAGGGTCTGCAGGCTCATGGTCTTGAGCACGAAGGACATCAAGGTGAGCGAGGCACTCTTGAAGTCGAACGGCGAGGATGCGTTCCCGGTGGAGGCTGACATGGACGACGGTCGCTGAGAAAGCGCCGATTTTAAGTCAGCGAACGGGGTGTTCCTGGGCAGGGCTGCGAGGGAGTTCCCCTTGAGGGGCATCGCCCGGGCGGGGCAGGGCTTGGATGGCTGCCGCCCGCGCCTGTTTTGCGGTGTTCTTCTGGCCGTGCTCAGGCCGCCTGCGCGACGGGGGTGACCAGGCTGGCGATCACGCGCTCGACGATCTCGGGCGAGCGCAGGATGCGGCGGTGGCCGACGCCACTCACGCTCTCCAGTTGCGACAGTGGCCAGGCCTCGTTCAAGGCCAGTGATTCGCTGAAAGGCACTTCCTTGTCCTGCGGATCGTGCAGGATCAGCGCGGGGTGGCGCAGGCCGCCTTGCAGCGCGGGCAGGTCCATCTCCGCCATCGGGAAGCCCAACTGCGCCTCGAGCCCCGCGCGGAAGGCGGCGATCTCCTCACGCGGCAGGCCGTGCGCCAGCGCGAAGCCCGTGGCCACGCGCTTGAGCGAGGCCGGCCCCGCGATGTGCACGCTGGCATCGACCTGCAGGCCGTGGGCGAAAGCGTACAGCGATGCGGCCGAGCCCGCCGAATGGCCGATCACCGCGTGGATGGGGCCGAGCGCCTGGGCCACGACCAGCAGGCCCTGGCCCCACAGGCGCACATCGGCGATGTCGCCGGTGGACTGCCCGTGCGCCAGGTTGTCGATGGCCGTGACCTGAAAGCCCGCGCGCAACAGCGGATGCACCCAGGCATGCCAGTGGCTGGCACGGCTCTCCCAGCCATGCACCAGCAGCACGCGCGGGCCCTGGCGGCCCCAGGACCACGTGGCCAGGGTATGGGTGTCGTCCCGGCCCCTCACCGTGTGCCGCACGGTGATGTCACGGCGCTCGGCCGTGTCCAGCAGGGCCGTCTCCGCTTCGGTGAGGGGCTTGGCCGGGCCGGGGTAACCAAAGGCCCGAACGATGGCCTGGGTGCTGGGGCGTTGCAGGGTATCGGTGGTGGACATGGTCGGCTCCTTGATCAGGCCAATGACTCCAGGATCGTGGCGACACCCTGGCCGCCGCCGATGCACTGGGTAGACAAGGCATAGCGCCCCTTGGTGCGCGCCAGCAGGGCCGCGGCTTTGCCGGTGATGCGCGCGCCGGTGGCACCCAGGGGGTGTCCCAAGGCCAGCGCGCCGCCATCCACATTGACCTTGCCGATGTCCAGGCCCAGTTCGCGGATGCAGGCCAGCGCCTGCGAGCCGAAGGCCTCGTTGATCTCGACGATGTCCAGATCAGCGGCGCTCAGGCCTGCGCGGGCCAAGGCCTTGCGGGTGGCCGGCACGGGGCCGATGCCCATCACTGCCGGATCGCAGCCGATGCTGGCGAAGGTGCGGATGCGGGCCAGCGGCACCAGGCCATGGCGCGCGGCGAAGTCTTCATGCACGACCAGTACGGCGGCGGCGCCATCCGTCAGCGGCGACGAGGTGCCGGCGGTGACCACGCCATCAGGCCGGAAGGCGGGCTTGAGTTTGGCCAGCGCCTCCAGCGAGGTGGCGGGGCGGATGCAGCCATCGGCATCGATCACCTGGCCGTCGGGCGTGGTGATGGGCACGATCTCGTCCTTGAGCAGGCCTTGCTCACGGGCAGTAGCGGCCTTCTGGTGCGAGACCAGGGCGAGCTGTTCCTGGTCGGCGCGCGACACGTCCCAGCGCTGTGCCACGTTCTCGGCGGTCTGGCCCATGGCCATGTAGGCGTCCGGGTAACTGGCGATCAGCTCGGGGCTGGGGTCGAAGGTCAGCCCGCCCTGGGGCACCATGGTCATCGACTCGACGCCGGCGCACAGGTAGGCATCGCCGATACCGGCTTCGATCTGCGCGGCGGCCACGTGGATGGCCGACATCGACGAGCCGCAGAAGCGGTTGATCGTCATGCCGCCGACGTGCTCGGGCAGGCCGGCCAGGAAGCCGACGATGCGGGCCAGGTTGTTGCCCTGCGGGCCTTCCGGGTAGGCACAGCCCAGGATCAGGTCTTCCAGCAGGGCCGGGTCCAGGTCGACGCGGTTCAGCAGGCCCTTGACGGTCTGCGCGGCCAGCGTGTCGGGGCGGGTCTGGGCCAGCGCGCCCTTGGTGGCGAAGTGGAAGGGCGAGCGGGCGTAGGCGGCGATCACGGCTTTCATGGTGCTTCCTTCTGGGTATCTACCTGTCGGTTGGTAGGTTGTGAGGTCAAAAAAATGGGTCATGCCCCGGCGGCCGGGTTCAAGATCCAGTGGGGGAGGGGGTGGCCGCGAACACATCCGCCAGGCCGAGTTGGGCGCGCATCGGGGCCAGCGCCGCATCGAAATCCTCGACGCGGCCCGTGATGCGGGCAGAAATCAGCGAGCCCTGGCACAGCGCGAACATCTGGCCGGCCACGCTGGCGGGGTCTTGCACGCGGCCCTGGCGGGTGAGTTGCACGGTAAGCCAGTCGACCTGCATCTGGCGCAGGCGCGTCACGGCCTGGTGGATGTCGCTGTCGACCACGTCCCAGCCGGGGATGAAGGACGCGGCGGGGCACACGCGACGGCCCGCGCCGATCACGTTGCGAAAGCCGTTGATGTAGAGGTGCAGGCCCTCTTCCGGCGTGCCCTCGAAGACCTTGAACCACTTCTCGTAGGCGGCCATGGCCTGCTCCAGCACGGCCACGCCCAGCGCTTCCTTGGAGGGGAAGTGGTGGTAGAGGCTGGCCTTGCGGATGCCCACGCGATCGGCCAGATCCTGGAAGCTGAAGCCCAGGTAGGAGCGCGTCTGGATCAGCTCACGCGCCGCCTTGAGGATGGCGTGGCGGGTGGAGCCCTGGACGGTCTCGACAGCGGTGGCCGATGCGGTGTTCATGGCTACCTACTGTAAGGTAGGCTGATGGCAAGTGTCAAGCAGGCTCCTTGTTTGCCTCCAAAATTTGAATTGGTTGTATGATGCAACTTGTTGATGGATGAGACATTCATATGACGGCCAGCCAGGACACAGTCGATGAGATTCGGGCCCTGTCCCGCACCTTGGTGCGCGAGTGGGGCTTCATGGGTGAGCAACTGGCGGGAACCGATCTGTCGCCGTCTTCGGTGCACGCGCTCATCGAGATCGAGCCAGGCGGCGTCACCGCGCGTGATCTGGGCGGGCTGCTGCACCTGGAGAAGTCCAGCGTGAGCCGCATGCTGGGCAAGCTGGTGGCATCGGGCGATGTGCGTGAAGAGGTCGGCGAACAAGATGGCCGGCTCAAGCTGCTGGCCTTGACCGATGCCGGCAGGCAACGCGTGGCGGCCATTCACGCGTTTGCCAGGGCACAGGTCCATGGCGCGCTTGGCCAGTTGAAAACGGGTGAGCAAGACACCGTGCTGCAGGGGCTGCGCCTCTACACCCAGGCACTCAGGTCTCCGGTGGCCCATGCGGCATCGGATGTCCAGATTGTTCGTGGCTATCGCACTGGCCTCATCGCCCGCGTCACCGAGATGCATGCGCGCTACTACGCACGTGAGTCAGGCCTGGGGCAGCACTTCGAATCCGTGGTGGCCAGCGGCCTGGCCGAGTTCTGCCATCGGGTGGACAGGCCCGCCAACGGCCTCTGGGCGGCCTTGCAGGGCGATCAGATCGTGGGCTCGGTCGCGGTGGATGGCGAAGACCTGGGATCGAACGTGGCGCACCTGCGCTGGTTCATCGTGGGTGATGGCGTGCGCGGAGGTGGCGTCGGGCGCCGGTTGCTGTCTACCGCCCTGGCGTTTGCCGATGAGCGCGGCTTCGATGAAACGCACCTGTGGACCTTCAGCGGCCTGTCGGCGGCCCGCCACCTCTACGAGTCGATGGGCTTCGTGCTGGCCGAAGCGTGGCAGGGCGATCAGTGGGGCAAGCAGGTCATGGAGCAGCGCTTCGTCCGCCTCCGTCCACGGCCTTGATGGAGGCTTCTGCCAGCCAATGCGGCAGACGCCTTCAGCGGGGCTTTTTGCGCGGGCCGCCCTGGGCTGAACGGGGGCCAGAGAAGGCGCTGCCCTCCTGGCGCCGGGGTCCTTTGGAGGCGCCATCACGCGTGCCTTGTTCGCGTGGAGGCAACCCAGTGTGCTGCGTCAGGATGCGCCCAGCCGGCGGTGCCCCAGTCGGCTTGGTACGCCCTTGCGTCACCACCGAGGTCTTGGTGCCGGCCTGCGTGGAGTTCTTGCGGCGCGCGCTCTGGTAGCCCCCATCGCCCGTGGGCTGGTAGGTGGGGATCAGCTGGTGCTTGCCGTTGCCGATCAGGTCAGCGCGGCCCATGTCCTTCAGGGCTTCGCGCAGCAGCGGCCAGTTGTTCGGATCGTGGTAGCGCAGGAAGGCCTTGTGCAGGCGGCGCCGCCGCTCACCCTTGACGATGTCCACGCGCTCGGCCTTGCCCTCGATGCGGCTGATGCCCTTGAGCGGGTTCATCCCCGAGTGGTACATGGCCGTGGCGGTGGCCATGGGGCTGGGGTAGAAGGTCTGCACCTGGTCGGCCTTGAAGCCGTTGCGCTTGAGCCAGATCGCCAGGTTCATCATGTCTTCATCGGTGGTGCCCGGGTGGGCTGCGATGAAGTAGGGGATCAGGTACTGCTTCTTGCCGGCCTCTTCGCTGAACTGCTCGAACAGCTGCTTGAAGCGGTCGTAGGCGCCCATGCCGGGCTTCATCATCTTGCTCAGCGGGCCGGTCTCGGTGTGCTCGGGTGCGATCTTGAGATAGCCGCCCACGTGGTGCGTGACCAGCTCCTTGATGTACTCGGGCGACTTGACGGCCAGGTCGTAGCGCAGGCCCGAGCCGATCAGGATCTTCTTGACACCCCGCAGCGCACGCGCACGGCGGTACATCTTGATCAGCGGGCCGTGGTCGGTGTTGAGGTTGCCGCATACATCGGGGTACACGCACGAGGGCTTGCGGCAGGCCGCCTCGATCTCGGGCGATTTGCAGCCGATGCGGTACATGTTGGCCGTGGGGCCGCCCAGATCGGAGATGACGCCGGTGAAGCCCTTGACGCTGTCGCGGATGGCCTCGATCTCGCGGATGACCGAATCCTCGCTGCGGCTCTGGATGATGCGGCCTTCGTGCTCGGTGATGGAGCAGAAGGTGCACCCGCCGAAGCAGCCGCGCATGATGTTCACGCTGAAGCGGATCATGTCCCACGCGGGGATCACGGCATCGCCATAGCCGGGGTGCGGTGCGCGGGCGTAGGGCAGGTCGAACACCAGGTCCATCTCGGGCGTGGTGAGCGGGATGGGGGGCGGCGTGATCCACACGTCGCGGGCACCGGGGCCTTCGCCGTGCAGCTGGACCAGCGCGCGGGCGTTGCCGGGGTTGGTCTCCAGGTGCAGCACGCGGTTGGCGTGGGCGTAGAGCACCGGGTCGTCCTTGACCTGCTCGTAGGCGGGCAGGCGGATCACGGTGCGGTCACGCGGGGGCAGGGCGATGCGGCCGGTGCGTGCGGGCAGGGGCTTGTCGGCGCCGGGCTGGCTCACGCTGGCGGTGCCGGCGTTGCGCACGATCTGGATGGGCTTGGCGCCGCCGGCCAGATCGGCCTGGGCATTGACGGCCACAGGCGTACCGGCCTTCACCGGGTCGAACTCGCCGGCCTCTTCCAAGGCGCAACTGCCGCCTTGCTCGGCCGCCTGCTGCCCCGTGGTCATGTAGGGGTTGATGTGCTGGTCGATGCGGCCAGGCTGGTCCACCTCGGTGGAGTCGAGCTCGAACCAGCCTTGCGCGGTGCTGTCGTTGCGGCGGCGCACGAAGGCCGTGCCGCGCACATCGGTGATGGCCTCGATGGGCTCGCGCGCGGCCAGGCGGTGCGCGATCTCGACGATGGCGCGCTCGGCGTTGCCGTACAGCAGGATGTCGGCCTTGGCGTCGAGCAAGATGGAGCGGCGCACCTTGTCCTGCCAGTAGTCGTAGTGGGCGATGCGGCGCAGCGAGGCCTCGATGCCGCCCATCACGATGGGCACGTTGCTGTAGGCCTCGCGGCAGCGCTGGGCGTACACCATCGAGCAGCGGTCGGGGCGCGAGCCGCCCTGGCCGCCCGGCGTGTAGACGTCGTCGCTGCGGATCTTGCGATCAGCCGTGTAGCGGTTGATCATCGAATCCATGTTGCCGGCCGTCACGCCCCAGAACAGGTTGGGGCGGCCCAGCTTCTTGAAGGGCTCGGCGCTCTGCCAGTCGGGCTGGGCGATGATGCCCACGCGAAAGCCCTGGTTCTCCAGCATGCGGCCGATCACGGCCATGCCGAAGCTGGGGTGGTCCACATAGGCGTCGCCCGTGACGATGATCACGTCGCAGCTGTCCCAGCCCAGGGCGTCCATCTCGGCGCGCGTGGTGGGCAGGAATTTGGCCGTTCCGAAGCGCTTGGCCCAGAAGGGCTTGTAGGCGCTCAAGGGCTTGGCGGCCGGCATGGCGGGCGCGCTCCGGCCAGCCTTGCCCTCGGCGGTGGGCACGGCCAGCGGCATGGCGGCCTGGGCTGCCGGGGCTTGTGCCGAGGCGGTTGCCGCGGTGTTGGCCAGGTTCTGGGCGGTGGCGGGGACGTTGGACACAGGGGCGGGCGCGGAAAAACTGCGGGGCGAGCCAGTCACAGGGGGAAACTGGAGGCGGGATCGCCTGCGGGCGGGCAATCCGACATTGTGCCTGTTGGCACCATTTTTGTGTACCCGTGGGCTGGTGGCGCGGCGGGGGATTATTCCGCCGATCGGCGCCTGGTTTGGGGGCGAGGGCCCCTTTTAGAGGGTAGGGAAGGGGCCTGCCCTGCGCTAGCATCCCGGGCTTCTGATGCTCATTGAGCAGCCAACAGGGATTTGCGCACCACCATGGACACCGACGACCTCAAGGCCGCGCTGGCGCGGTCGCGCCGCCAGCCGATGCAATTCGCCGTGGTGCTGGGCAAGCGTCCCGAAGACCACCGCCTGAGCCTGCACCCCACCCGTGCTGGCCGGGCGCTGGCCAAGGCTCTGCGCGAGGAAACCGGCATCAAGCTCGCCACCTGGGGCGTGACGGAGGTGGACGCCACCCGCCGCGACACCCTGGTGCTGGTGCTGGAAGAGCGCGCGCTGGCAGGCCTGGGCAAGAAGCTGCAGAACTGGCTCAAGCTGAACGGTGCGCCGATCCGCAAGGTGGCGCTCAAGGTCGATGGGCAGGAGGTGGATGAGGGCGACGAGGATGATGCGGATCCCGCCAGCGCGTCGCCAAGTACGTCCACCGCCACGCCACCGGCCACCAAGTCCGCAGCACCCGCCGCCGACACAGGCGCTGAACTGGCCAAGCTGGCGCAGGCCTTCAAGCAACTGGCGCCGGACATCAAGGCCGCCTTGCTGGCCCAGAAAGGCACGGCCAAGGACCTGGCCCAGTTGGTGAAAGCCTGTCAGCAGACGCTGGACGAGAAGGATCTGGCTTTGGCGCGCCTGGCCCTGCAGCAACTGGCCGCACGCTTGCGCCAGGTGGAGGCCGTTGCCACCATCGAGCCCGACCTGGGCCACGCGGTGCTGCGTGTGCAGCACCTGGCCGCAGAGCTCAAGCGCACGCCCCGGTGCAAGCGGCTGGCGGCTCAGGGCACGGCTGCGGTCGATACCCTGCGTCAACTGCGCGTGGCCAAGCGCAAGAACGACAAAGCCGCGATCGCGGCACTGCAGGCCCAGCTGGAGGCCACACGGCAGAAGGCCCGCGAGGATCTGAAGACCTGCCTGCCCACGATCGCGAAGATCAAGTCCGGCGAGGTGCCCGCCGAAGAGGCCTGGGTCAACATGGTGGCGCTGCC
>CALAKR010000105.1 GCA_937923225.1 uncultured Aquabacterium sp.
CTTCAAGACCTATTCCGTCAGCTACCTGGAGCTGATGCAGCGGATGTGGAAGCAGGGAGGGCCGGAGGGCAAGCGTGCCGTGGGCTGGGCCCTGGCCATGCTGCTGCTGATGGGCGGCGCCGGCGGCGTGCCCTTCATGGAAGACGCCGAGGACCTGATCGACGGCGTGGGCCAGATGATGGGCTACAACCTCAGTTCCAAGCAGTGGCGCAAGGAGGCGCTAGCCGGCATCGTGGGCAAGGAGCTGGCCGAGTTCCTCGAGCAGGGCGTCTCTGGCCTGCCCGGTGCTCCCATCGACGTGTCCGGGCGCTTGGGCATGGGCAACCTGCTGCCCGGCACCGGCCTGCTGCTGACCAAGCAAGGCCGCGAGCGGGATCTACTCGAGGTGGTGGGGCCCGCGGGCGATCTGGTGATGCGTGGCTTCAAGGCCGGTGGTAAGGCGCTCACGGGCGATTTCGGCGGTGCTGCGCTGGAGGTGTCTCCCACGGCGGTGCGCAATGCGTTCAAGGGCGCGGACATGGCCGCCAGCGGCATGTACAAGGACACCAAGGGCTACAAAGTGATCGACACCACGCTGGCCGAGGCTGTGGCCAAGGCTGTCGGCTTTCAGCCCAAGAGCGTGGCTGAGATCCAGGAAGCCAACAGCTTCATGCAGCGAGCCAAGAGCTTCTACAGCCTGACCAGCAGCGAGATAAAGGCGCAGTGGGCGGATGCGCTGTTCCGCAAGGACGAGGGCGCCCTGGCGCGCGTGCGCGCACGGCTGGCCGATTGGAATCAGAACAATCCAGAGCAGCCCATCGTCGTCAAGATGCCCGACGTGTGGAAGAAGGTGCGCGAGATGGGCAAGGATCGCATTGACCGTATCGCGGACAACTCGCCCAAGGCGCTGCGTCAGCAAATGCGTGAGATGGCTGCGGAGGCACGGTAATGCACAGCGGGGATCGGCGCACTACCTGGTGGGTGAAGCCCACGGCGCCGAGCCCCAGGATGATGAGCCAGTAGGTCTCAATCATCGAGCGGCGCTCGGCGAGTGGATCGGTCTTAGCGAGGTTCAAGAACGTGCCAGATTCAGTTTTTCCGCATTCTGAATAGCCCGTCACCTTGATATGCTCCGCAGCGCCCTTGTCTCGGGATCGTGCCAGCGTAAGGTAGTGATCCGGTAGTATTAATCCAGCTCCACCCATTCATGTTGAATGTCGAGCAGACATATATTTCCGCACCCTTGGGTAGATTTCGAGTATCTCTTATATAGTAGGTGGTGTTAAATGTGTAGTCTGGGCATCCTCCAGCCTCAGTGCGGTACACGGCCATTCCCCATGGGAGATTGGTGTGGCAGCTCTTGCTCAAATCGCCACCATCAACTACTTGAAACTCGCGCCATGCCACCCATGATGGACTTGCGGTAGTTTGGAGAATGATTGTTCTGACAGGGATTTCCTTCAGATTTTTGTATTCGATCCACTTGTTGTCTTCCGTGTACCCCGAGATTTCTCCAAAGTGAAACCACTCGCCTGCGTCATTTCGCCCCCAAACATGATGGACAGTATTGCCTGCTGGATTTTGCGAGGGAAGCATGCGCAATTTCAAGAAGACTCTCTCGGAACCGAGGTCAATATCTATCCACTGAGTAGGGCCTCCTCCAGCATTCCATGAGGTATTTGGATTGCCATCCGCCGCTTTCGTCATGTCGGCAACGTTGCCGGACGCGTTGGTGATTGAGATCGGCAGCAGCACGCCGGGGCTTTGTGCGGATGCACCCGCCGCGAACATTGCAGCAGCTGTTCCAATTGACGCAGCCACCAACTTGAATGATTTCATTTGCAACTACTCCTCCAGTGTGTGAAGTCATGCATGCTAATAGAGTTTTGCCCTTGTATTTTTAGATTTCCCCTATTGAGCTGTGAATAAATTACTGCAACCTATTGGTTATTAAGCAAACTATTACTTTGCTAACTATTGGAGTAATGAAAATGTAATTGGTCGCACACTTTCGCGGAGCGCGTGCCCCGGCTAGGGTTCGACCAATGGATGCACGCCCGGGAAACTGCGGGCCATGCCATCCACCCCCAAGCCCATCGGCCCGTTCCCCCTCGGAATGGACAACCGCGCGCCCGACTTCAAGCTCGGGCTGCCCGAGGGCGCCGGCCACCTGCTGCGTGATGCGCTCAACGTCGATGTGACGGCCCAGGGCTCGCTCAAGACGCGAGGCGGTTATGCGTTGGCGGAGCAGGGCCTGGACTGCCATTCGGGCTGGTCGCCGCTCGATGGCTCCTATGGCCTGTACTGCGACAGCGGCGATATCTTCCGCATCGATGTGGATGCCTCGGGCGCCACCACGCGCACCCAGGTCGCCGCGGGCTACGGCCGGGTCACGCCCGTGGTCTATGCCGAGGTCAACGAGGCTGTGTACTTCACGGACGGCATCCGCGTAGGCTCCTACCACCCCGTGCCTGGCCCGACGCCGCGCTGGCTCGATGCCCAGCCGCAGGTCGTGGGCGATGTGCAGTTCTCGGTCATGCCTGCAGGCAGCAGCATTGCCTACCAGGGCGGCCGGCTGCTGGTGGCTGTGGGATCGGCGCTGATCTACAGCGAGCCGTTTACGGCGGGCCTGCGCGACGAGTCGCGGGGCTTCGAGATTTTCCCGGCGCCCATCACCTGCATCGCGGCCGTGGAGGCCGGGGTGTTCGTGATGGCGGACAAGACCTATTTCCTGGCCGGCGGCCTGCCGGCGCAGTCCATGCGCGCGGTGTTGCCGTACGGCGCGCTGCAGCAGCAGGCCGGGTATCGGCTCGCGGCCACGGGTGGCACGGACGGCGCGCACTGGATGAGCACGCGCGGCATCGTCTCGGCGCGGCCCGACGGGTCGCTGGCCAACCTGCAGGCCGAGCACATCGCCATGGATGCCTCGGGCGCTGGCGCAACGCTGTACCGCGAGGCCGACGGCATGCGCGCCATCGTGGCCACCCTCTCTCAATCCCCCAGCACTTCGGCCGGCGTGGGCTCCTATGCCCAGGCCCGGCTCGTTCGAAAGGCCCAGCCATGAACACCAACCACGCCATCCCCTGCGGCTTTGTTTACGACCTGGTGCTGCGCCGCCGCGCCGACGACGCGCTGGTGCACCGGGAGCGCCTGCACAACCGCGTCCCGGGCGAGGGCCTGGACCTGATCGCCAATGCCTGTTTCAAAGGCGCGGCCATGCCGGCCAACCTGTTCATCGGGCTGTGGTCCGGCTCCTATGTGCCCAACGGCACCGAGACGGCCGCCACGCTGCCTTCTCTGGTGACCGAGGTCACGCAGTACGACGGGGCTACGCGCAAGGCCTGGGTGCCGGGCAGCGTTTCGGCCGGCGGCGTGAGCAACGAGCTGAGCCTGGCGCGGTTCAGCTTCACCGGCATGCAGACCGTCAACGGCGTGTTCGTGAGCAGCAGTGCGGGCAAGGGCTCGGACACCGGCGCGCTGCTGTCCATCGTGCGCCTGCCGGTGGCACGCACCGTCGATCCCGCCTTCTATCTGGAGATCCTGGCGGGCTTCCAGTTCATTTCCGTTTCCTGATCCAGCTTTCTGAGGACCACCACCATGACGACCAAAGCCTCTACCGGCCTTCGCAATCACATGCTCGCCACGGGCTCGCTCAAGGCGGCCCTGGATGGCGGCTTCCTGGAGCTGTACGGCTGCCCGGAGATCTCGATTCCGGCCACGGCCGACGCCGCGCTGGACCCTGTCGTGCACAAGCTGCTGGCCCGGATCTACAGCGACGGCACCTCTGCGGGCCTGACGCTCAGCACCACGGCGGCCGATGGCTTCATCGAGAAGCTGGACTCCCAGACCTGGACCGGCACGGTGATCGAGTCCGGTACGGTGCGGTTTTTCCGCTTCGTAGGCGCCAGTGATGCGGGAGGCCTGTCCATCACGCTGCCGCGCCTGCAGGGGACTGTGGCGCGCGCGGGCGCCGACCTGAACATCACCAGCGTGGATCTGGCGGTGGGCGCGCCGCAGGCGGTCAACTTCTTCTCCATCGCGCTGCCGGCGTTCTGATCGGGGCGCGGGCATGGCTGCTGGAACGCTCGTCTACGAGGCCGGGGCCCTGGTACCCCAGGCCGACGTGCTCGTGGCCGTGGTGGCTGCCGATGATCCCTACCTGGGCCTGGACTTCCAGGACCTGATCGATGCGGCGCACTGGGCGTTCGGCTGGAACGGGGATGCGATCAACCCGTCGCGCGGCTTCCTGGACCTGGGCCTGCCACCGGCGCCGGACTTCGAGGTCCGCGCTCCGGCCCAGCTGGTGCGCACGATCAACGTGGGCCTGTACCAGGTCACAGTGGCCGGTGAGCCCGTCAGTGTCACGGCGGACGTCACTCTGCTGTACAAGGACGCGAACGAGGGCGTGCATGAGTTCGACCTGGACGCGGCCGGTGCTGTGGTCAAGCCGGTCAACGTGCCTTCAACGGTGCAGGAGCTGCGCCTGGTGAGCCTGGGCGGCGGCATCCAGGTACTCGACGGCGAGGTGTTGCTGGGCGAGATCACGGCAGCCGAACTGGCGGGCACGGAATTCGAGTGGCACGAGATGCGGCCCTATGCGCTTTCAGCGACGGACCGTGTGCAGGCCGATGGCGCCTTCAACGGCATTGATCGCCTTGCTGCCTTCTGGTGGAACGGCACCAGCGGAGGCGGCCCCTCCGAGTTCTGGACCGACATCCTGCTGGCGCGCGAGGAGGTGTGATGCTGATCCACAAGGACCTCAAGGGCGATGCCGGCGGGCCAGAGCACCAGGCCCTGAAGGGCATGCTGGATGTGGGCAACACCTTCATGACCGACCGGCGCGACGGCAGCGAGGTGCAGCGCTCGGGCGAGTTCGTCACCATGCGCCGCACGGGTGGCGAGGTCGTGCAGCTGGTGTCGCTGTGGGAGCCGCCGGACGCGCGCCGCCTGACGGATGGCTATGCACAGGCCGTGCCCGACGACGTGGCGCCGCCTGCCCCGGGCGCGCCCGACGCAGTACCCCGGGTGCAGCTCATGGCGTCTGCGCTCGACGAGCAGCAGGGGCCGCTGTCCTTCGGCAACCTGGCCGCTTCCAAGCTGCAGACCCGCGTGCCGCG
>CALAKR010000106.1 GCA_937923225.1 uncultured Aquabacterium sp.
GGTACTGCGTCGGTCTGCGGCGTGGGGCTGCAAAATGAAGTGCCATTGCACGTGAAAGTGCTTTCCCGAGTCCATAACCCGCAGGGGTTAGGCAGGGCCCCGGATCAGGGTGTTCAGCGCCTGCTGCAGTTCGGCGGGAGAGAGGGGCTTGCGCCGCAAGACCACGCCGGCCTCCGCGGCCCGGGCGTTGAGCGTCGGGTCCAGATCCCCGGTCAGCAGCAACACGGGCAGCTCGGGGCCGAACTCATGGCGGGCCTGGGTGGCCACGGTCAGGCCGTCGCCTCCGGCGCCCAGGCGCAGGTCAGTGAGCAGTGCCTGTGGCCACGCATCGGCATGGGCCAATGCCTCGATGGCCTGGGCCAGGGTGGCGCCGGCAAAGCACTGCCAGCCCAGAGCCTGCATCACCGTGCGGGTGGTATCGCGCACATCGTCGTCGTCTTCCACCAGCAGCACAGTCCGGGTGAGCGCTTCGCCAAGCAGGGCGTGTGGATCGTGCATAGGCGTAGCCTGCGGCGTTGGCGCAGTCGCTTCGGTGGCGGGCACCAAGGGCACCCACAGCGAGAATACCGAGCCTTGCCCAAGGCGTGAGCGCACGGTCAGTCGGTAGGCCCCGGCCTGCACCAGGCGGCGCACCAGGCCCAAGCCCAGGCCCAGGCCTTCGCGCAGGTGGCGCGCGGGGTTGTGCAACTGCACGTAGTCTTCAAAGATGCGGGCCCGGTCGGCAGGGGCGATGCCGGGGCCCTGGTCCCACACCTGCACCACCAGCCAGGCGCTGCGTGCCCGTGTGCGCAGCCGCACCGTCTGGCCCGGCGGTGTGTAGCGCAAGGCGTTTTCCAGCAGGTTGCGCAGGATGCGCTGCATGAACAGCGGGTCGGCCTGCACGATGGTGTGAGCAGGCACTCCGTGTGCATGCAGGTGTTGCCAGCGCAGGCCCTTGTCCTGGCACAGCAGCTCGAACTCGTCGGCCAGTTGCGACAGCAATGGGCGCAGGGCGATGGCATGGGGCTGGTGCACCAGCTTCTGCGCATCCACGCGGGCGATGTCGAACAGCTGCTCGAAGATGCCGCGCAGGCCGTCGACAGCGGCGCTGATCTTGCCGGCCAGGCTGCGTGATTCAGTTTCCAGCAGCCGGGTTGTCAGCAGCCCGGACAGCAGCGTCAGGCTGTGCAAGGGCTGGCGCACGTCGTGGCTGGCCGTGGCGATGAACGCGCTCTTCTGGCGATTGGCCTGCTCGGCCGCCTCCTTGGCCAGCCGCACCTTGCCGACTTCGTCGGCCAGTTCGGCCACCAGTTGTTCGTTGCGGATGCGCAGGCGTTCGGCCTCCAGCAGGCGCACCTCGATCAGGCGGCCCACGCCCAGGCAGGTCACCATGGACAGCGTCAGGATCAGTGCGATGGTGGCCGTGCCTTCGGCCGGATCGAGCAGCAGGCGCGCCAGCACGATCAGCAGGATGGGCAGGTTGGCGGCCGTGGCCACGCCTGAATCGTGCGTGCTGAAGAACATGGCCGTGTAGCCGAAGATGATCAGCGCCGTGAGGATCAGCAGGTGCCATTGCGACGGCAGCGCGCCCCACAGCATGGCGGCCAGCAGTGCCCAACCCGTGGCCTGGGTCACCTCGCGCATCAGCGTGACGGCCCGCCAGCGCGGGTAGTTGTCGGCATCGAGCACCACGCGGCGCAGGCGCCAGATCGACAGACTGCCCCAGGCCCAGGTGGCGAGCAGCAAGGCGATGGGCGGGCCCCATTCCCAGAGGCGCAGGCCGCTGCGCTGCACCACGGGGATCAGGGCCAGCAGCGCGATGAACTGCCCAGGGATGGCCCAGACATCCAGGCGCCAGTGGTCGCGCAGCTGTTCCAGGTAGATGGCCCGGTCGGTGGGCGTGAGGCCCAGCAGGTTCAGGCGCAGGAACTTCATGGGGCTCAGCGGGTGGGAAGGGCGGGCTCTGCCAGGCCGTCGCGCGCGCAGTTGAGCAGCAGCTGCACACGGTTGTGGGCCCCATGCGCGCGCAGGATGGCGCGCACGTGCAGCTTCACGGTCTCTTCGCTGATGCCGAGCTGGTCGGCAATCAGCGCGTTGGCCAGGCCATGCAGCAGCAGGGCACGCACCTCGATCTGGCGGGGCGTGAGGCGTGGTGGCGTGGGCTGGGGCAATGTCGCATCACGCCGCTCCAATGGGGAGCCGCCGTTGTCATCAGCGCCTGCGGCGGCATGGGCCTGCGCCAGCAGTTCCCGCGGGAAGTACACGCCGCCATGGGCCAGCGTACGCAGCCCTTCGGCGAAGTGCGCCAGGCTGCCCGCCTTGGGCACGAAGGCACAGGCCCCCTCGCGCAGGCAGCCCAGGGCCAGGTCCAGATCGTTGCTGCCCGAGACGACGCCGATGCGGGCGCGCGGGGCATGGGCACGAAGCCGGCGCAGCGTCTCCAGCCCCTGAGCATCGGGCAGGTTCAGGTCGGTGATGATCACCTCGATGCCGGGCGGCGGGGCACTGTCCAGGCAGCGCAGGGCCGTGGCCAGGTCTTCGGCCTGGTGTGTGGTGAGGTCGGGCCATCGGGCCGTGACCACCTTGAGGATGCCTTCGCTGACCAGGGCATGGTCTTCCACCACCAACAGCGTTCGGGTCACTGCGTCTTGTCCTCGTCGTGGGGCTGCGACGGGCGCAGGCTGGCCAGGGCCTGCGTGCGCGCTTGCTGGATGACATCGGCGATGGCTGCACCCTTCTGGCCACGCGCGATGGCCTGGGCGGCGAGCTGGGCGGTATCCACCGACTGGCAGGCCTTCAGGGCCAGCGGCAAGGCCGTGGCGGGCTGGTAGGTGCTGTCCTCGAAACCCAGCCGGCCGCGGGCGTCGCATTCGCAGGCCAGCAGGATGTCGGGCAGGCGCTGGGGTTTGCGGAAGGCGTCGAGCCGCTCCAGCAAGCGCACGGTGGCCGCGGCGGACAGCTCCGTGCTGCGGTGGATGTTGCCGTGCTCACGGGCCACCACATCGGCCAGTTCGCGGCATTCATTGGGCACGCGCAGGCGCTCGCATACGTCCTTGAGCAGCTTGGCGCTGCGGCCTTCGTGGCCCAGGTGGCGAGGCAGCACGTCGGCGGGGGTGGTGCCCTTGCCCAGGTCGTGGCACAGGCAGGCGAAGCGCACGGACAGCGAGGCCTCCAGGCGCGCGCTCATGTCCAGCACCATCATCAGGTGCACGCCGGTGTCGACCTCGGGGTGGTAATCGGCGCGCTGGGGCACACCCCACAGGCGGTCGACCTCGGGCAGCAGGCGGGCCAGCGCACCGCAGTCGCGCAGTACCTCGAACATGCGCGAGGGGCGCACTTCCATCAGGCCGCGGGCCAGTTCCTGCCAGACACGCTCGGCCACCAGGTGGTCGGCTTCGCCCTCGTCGACCATGCGGCGCATCAGGGCGGCGGTGTCGGGTGCCACGGTGAAGTCGGGCAGGCGGGCGGCGAAGCGGGCCAGGCGCAGGATGCGCACCGGGTCTTCGCCGAAAGCCGGCGAGACGTGGCGCAGCACGCGGGCGTTCAGGTCCTGCCGCCCCCCGTAGGGGTCGACCAGGGCGCCGTCTTCTCCCTGGGCCATGGCATTGATGGTCAGGTCGCGGCGGGCCAGGTCTTCTTCCAGCGATACCCCGGGCGTGGCCTGGAAGACGAAGCCGTGGTAACCCCGCCCGGATTTGCGCTCGGTGCGGGCCAGCGCGTATTCCTCCTTCGTCTGCGGGTGCAGGAAGACGGGGAAATCGCGGCCGACGGGCAGAAAGCCACGGGCGACCATGGCCTCGGGCGAGGCGCCCACGACCACCCAATCGTGGTCTTGCGTGGGGCGGCCCAGCAGCCGGTCGCGGACGGCGCCGCCGACGAGGTAGGTTTTCATGGGGCGAAAGTATGGAGGCTGTGCGCGATGACGGGGCGCCTGAACATTGTGCATTGCACCATGGTGGCGGCCCGTGGAAGGGGCAAAACGGGCCTGGATGCACCGCAAGCAGGCCAAAACCGGGCTTGGATGGGGTGTGACATCTGGCACGGAGTATGCGTGAGAGGGCCCAGGTTCTGTGTCATTTGTCATTCCCCCAAGGGAGGTTGGTATGAGCATGCAAACGAAGAAGTGGTTGCTGGCGGCCGTGGCTGCGGCGTCCATGGCGGCCGCGGGTACTGCGAGCGCGATCGAGTTGACCGGTTCGCTGGATCCGACGGTAGTGCCGCCGTTGGGCACGGTCGGGCTCGATGTGCTCGCCTTGTCGTTCACGCCGGGCGATTACGTCGTGAGCATCGTGGGGCCGGCGTCGCCAAGTCTGTTCGCCGATCCCTCCAATACCTTTGTGAACTACACGTCGAGCATGGGCATGGGCTCGCTCTACACCTACTTCTACAGCGGCTTGTCGGGTACGTACAAGCTCAGCTTGCTGGGCACGGCAGGCGCGGATTACAAGGTCAGCGTGTTCGGTACTGGCACGGTCTCCGTGGTGCCCGAGCCCGAATCCCTGGCCCTGGCCCTGGGTGGCCTCGGCGTGTTGGGCCTGCTGGGCCGCCGTCGCCTGAGCAACGCGTCGGCACAGGGCTGATCACCGGCCCAGGGGCTGGCTGCGCCACCAGTCGCGCAACCGCTCCCACCACGTGGCGCCGGTGTCGAGGGCATGGCCCTCGCCATCATCGAGCCATGCGCGTGATGTGCACCTTTGCGTGGTGTCGTCCACGGCCAGCAATTGCGCAGGCCGTGCGGCATCGCCTTCCTGCCAGCAGAAACGGCTGCGGTACAGGCGGATGCTGCTGATCTCCAGCGTGTAGGGCTGACCTGCTTTCAGCAGTGGGGTCGGTATGCCTACGCACTGCGCTGGCGCGTCCGGCCAGGTGCGGCTGGCGTTGGCCCCTTCTTCGGTGTCCTGCTGCCACAGGGGGGCGCTGGCGTCGTCAGGCGCAGCACTCGCCCACAACTGGACCGACCAGCCCTGCTGCGCCTCGTTCGGCGAGCCTGCGCTCACGTGGGCGCACAACGGCGTATTGGGCACACCCTGTGCGCCGATCGCCAGCTCCACCGCGCCATGCACCTCGGCCGAGGTGCCCCATGCGGCCTGCATGCCGGCCAGTGCCGCCCACAGGCTCACCACGATCTGGCGTGACCACTCAGCGTGGGACGTGGACGGTGCGCGGCAGCGTTCTGGCATCAAGCGGATCCTTCAGAAAGTCGGCGAGGACAGCCTCGTAGAAGGGCAGCAGCGACCTGCGCCGCGCATGCACCTTGTCGCCAGATGACAGGTGGCATGCGTCGAAGTAGTGGGCGATCAGCTCGCCTTGCTGCTCCAGGTTGAAATCACCCAGGGCTTTGCCCTGATCACGCACATGATCGTAACCGTAGGCGCGCGCCTTGGTTCCGTAGCCGCCCTGAAGGCCCAGCAGCAGGCCATGGCACAGCACGCACAGGCCGCGCTGGTATTGCCACACGTGCGTCATCTCGTGCATGAACCATACCTTGGCGGCCCGGCCCGCGGCGGAGAAATCGTCACGGTAGCCATGGGGCGGGAAGTAGATGGCACCGAACGGGGCCACGGCGTTGTCGCCCATACCGGGCAGCCGGCGCCGACGGTGCACCCGCACTTGGTTGTAGTCGATGGCGGTGCCGAAGAGCTGTCGGGCCATCGCCACCTCGCCCCCTGTGAGCGGCCGCGCCCCTGTCGACCAGGGGCGCCACAGGCTCATGCCGGTGATGCGCTGGCCAGGCGGGTCAGCGCCAGGTAGTCGTTCACCGGCACCTCTTCGGCGCGGCGCTGCAGGTCGAAATCAGCCTGGAGGCCGCGCTCTTCAAGCCAGCGGCCCAGCGTGTTGCGCAGCATCTTTCGGCGCTGCGAGAAAGCCACGGTGACGATCTCGCCGAGCAGGTCCACGTTCAGGTCGGCCTGGGCGGCTGCAGGGTAGGGCACCATGCGCACCACGGCGGAATCCACCTTGGGCGGCGGATCGAAGGCCTCGGGGGGCACGTCGACGATGGACTCCATCTCGTAGCGCCATTGCAGCATCACGCTCAGGCGGCCGTAATCCTTGCTGCCGGGCGAGGCCACCATGCGGTCGACCACTTCCTTTTGCAGCATGAAGTGCTGGTCCTCCACACGCGCCGCGAAGGGCAGCAGATGGAACAGGATGGGCGTGGAGATGTTGTAGGGCAGGTTGCCGATCACGCGCAGCGGCTTGCCGGCTTGCTCGGCCAGTGCCGCGAAATCGACATTGAGCACGTCGGATTCGACCACGGTGAGCTCGGTGCGCTTGCGCAGCCGGGCGGCCAGATCCCGGTCCAGCTCGATCACGGTGAGCTGGCCACTGCGCTGCACCACCGGGTTGGTGAGGGCGCCCAGGCCGGGGCCGATCTCGACCAGCGGCTGGCCGGGGCGCGGGTCAATGCCGCGCACGATCTCGTCGATCACC
>CALAKR010000107.1 GCA_937923225.1 uncultured Aquabacterium sp.
GTTCATCGTGAAGCCCTGTGCGGGGTTGCATCAACTGAATGAACGCGAGGGTAACGACGGGCGTTATGCCGACCGATGCGGATATTCCCGCGAGACGCCCCGGATCGGGGGGCGTGTTACCCCCAGAAAGCACAACGCCACCGCGGGCGGTGGCGTTGTCGAAGCGAAGCCCTGAGGCTCAGGCCTTGCGGCGGCGCAGGGCGAGCGCCAGACCGGCCATGCCGGCCAGGGCCAGGGCCGTCGTGCCGGGCTCGGGCACAGGTGCGGCTTGCACAGTCATCCCGGCGAAGTACACCGTGCGGCTGTTGTACGGCGTATTGGCAATGTTGGTGGGATCGGCAGTCAGGACGAAATCGAGTGCCAGCACGCCGTTGAAGGATGGGGGCGTGGGCAGCAGGGCATCGCTGGCGATGAAATCCGTTGCCCCGAGAGAGCCCTCGAGCCAGTACAGGCGCACGTTGTGCAGGGTGTAGTCCCCCACGGTGAAGCCTGCGAGGTCACGCGCATATTCGGCCGGCGTGGTGTTCTGGCCAGGGCGCGGGGTGGCATCGGCGTTCATGGTGAACCAGTCCAGGCCGGGAGGCGCAGCCTCATTACCCTGGGAGATGGTTCCACTGCCATCCGTGAATGTCAGGCCGCTGACCGAGCTGTTGACCGTGCCGGTGAGCTGGGAGATGGCGCCCGAGTAGAGCGCCCCGCCTGCCGCGTAGCCGATGTTCTGGGAGTAGGTGGTGAAAGGCGTGGCAGCGTCATACACAAAGCTGCCGGAGACGGTGGCAGTTGCCCCGCCCAGCAAGGCCAGCAGGGCCGGATTGGACGAGAACGGCACGGCAACCGGGGCCGAATAGTTGTAGACCACCGGCGCAGCCATGGCCGACACGGAAATGCACGAAGCGGCGACGGCGGCCAGGGCGGCCGTGAACTGACGCAATGCCATGAGTCTTTGTCTCCCTGTTATGGACGGATGGATTCTGCAAAGAGATGTCACAAGACGTCAACGCCCGCCTGGGGGAGTCACCACAAGGGTTATCCCTCGACATTTGGATGTCAAAAACGGCATGTTGTCTTCGTCGTGAAGATGCCAACCAACCTGACCGACAAAGGACACCCCATGCAGATCCAGCCCTACCTCTCTTTCAACGGCCGCTGCGAAGAGGCCCTGCACTTCTACCGTGACCACCTGGGCGGCCAGATCACCGCGCTGATGCGCTTCAAGGAGAACCCCGACCCACCCACCGATGGCTCCATGCCCCCGGGCCTGGACGACAAGGTGATGCATTCGAGCATCCGCATCGGCGACAGCGAGATCATGGCCACCGACGGCGGCTGCATCAGCAACAGCGGCCCTGTCGTTTTCCAGGGCATCTCCCTGACCTTGTCGGTGGCCGACGAGGCCGAAGCGCGCCTGCGGTTCGATGCACTCGCCCAGGGCGGCCAGGTGAGCATGCCGCTGGGCCCCACCTTCTTCTCGCCCAGCTTCGGCGTGCTCACCGACCGCTTCGGGGTGAACTGGATGGTGATCGTGCCGGCGCCGATGCCGGGTTGAACCATTCCAGCCACGCCAGCGCCTCACCCAGCCCACCATGCCCCACGTCGCCTTCACCGCCCACCTGCTGCGCCATGTGTCCTGTCCGGATGGCGAGGCGCCCGGCGACACGCTGCGCGCCGTGCTCGATGCCATCTTCGCGCAGCACCCGGCCGCGCGCGGCTATGTGCTGGACGAGCACGGCGCGCTGCGTCAGCACGTGGTGGTGTTCATCGATGGCGTGCGCGCGCGTGACAGGCAGGCCTTGAGCGACGCGGTGCGCCCGGACAGCCGCATCCACGTGCTGCAGGCGTTGACCGGCGGTTGAACCCATCACCGGCTGCGGACCACCAACACCCATATCCATCACACGGAGCACCCCATGAGCGATCTCTGCCTGCTGGGCACCCGCAAGGGCCTGTTCACCCTGCACCGCGGCACGGCCGGCTGGACACTGGACGACACGGTGCATTTCCTGGCCGAACCGGTCTCGGCCGTGATGGCCGACCCGCGCGATGGCCAGTGGTACGCGGCCCTGCGGCTGGGGCACTTCGGCGTCAAGCTGCACCGCTCAAGCGACCAAGGCGCGACCTGGGTCGAGGTGGGTGTGCCGGCCTATCCAGCGCAGGCATCCGAGCAGGCCGCTGCAGACAACACAGCACGGGATACAGCCAAGCCCGCAGCGTTGGACCAGATCTGGTGGCTGGAACCCGGCGGCATCGGTGAACCCGGCGTGCTGTGGGCCGGCACCATCCCCGGCGGCCTGTTCCGCAGCCCGGACCATGGCCATACCTGGCAGTTGATCACCAGCCTGTGGGAGCGCCCCGAGCGCCTCGAATGGTTCGGCGGCGGCTACGACCACCCCGGCATTCACTCCATCAACGTGGACCCGCGCGACAGCCGCCATGTCATGGTCGGCATCTCCTGCGGCGGGGTCTGGCAGACGCGCGACAGCGGTGCCACCTGGCAGCTCACGGCGGACGGCATGCGCGCCGCCTACATGCCGCCCGAACTGGCCGGCAGCCCCAACATCCAGGATCCTCACCGCCTGCTGCACTGCCCAAGCCAGCCCGATGCGCTCTGGGCCCAGCACCACAACGGCGTGTTCCGCAGCCTGGATGGCGCCCTCACCTGGCACGAGGTCCCCAACGTGCCGCCTTCGGGTTTCGGCTTCGCGCTGGCCGTGCACCCGCGCGATCCGGACACGGCCTGGTTCGTGCCCGCCGTGAAGGACGAATGCCGTGTGCCGGTGAATGCCCAGCTGGTGGTGAGCCGCACGCGCGACGGTGGGCGCAGCTTCGAGGTGCTGCGCCAGGGCCTGCCCCAGCAGCACGCCTACGACCTGGTCTACCGCCACGGCCTGGCGGTGGACGACACGGGCAACCGCCTGGTGCTGGCCTCGACCACCGGCGGGCTGTGGGTCAGCGATGACCAGGGTGATCATTGGCAGACCGTGTCGAACCACCTGCCACCGGTGTACTGTGTGGGCTTCGTGCCCCCAGCTTCACCCTGATCCCACCCATGCTGCTTCAAGAGCCTGCCCTGCCCGATTCGATGCAGGAGATCGCCATCACCGCCCCCGGCGCCCCCGAGGTGCTGCAGCCCCGCACCGTGCCCCTGCCCCAGCCCACCGAGGGCGAACTGCTGATCCGCGTGGAGGCGGCCGGCATCAACCGGCCCGATGTGCTGCAGCGCCAGGGCAAGTACCCGCCGCCCCCTGGCGCCAACCCCACGCCGGGCCTGGAAGTGGCCGGCACCGTGGTGCGTGTGGGCCCGGGCGCGCAGGGCTTCGTGCCGGGCGACAAGGTGTGTGCACTGGTCAATGGCGGTGGCTACGCGCAGTACTGCACCGTGCCAGCCACGCAGGCGCTGCCCTGGCCCGAGGGCCTGAGCGCGGTGCAGGCCGCAGCCATCCCCGAGACCTTCTTCACCGTGTGGGCCAATGTGTTCATGATGGGCCGCGTCAAGGCCGGGGATTCGGTGCTGATCCATGGCGGCACCAGCGGCATCGGCACCACGGCGCTGATGCTGGCCAAGGAGTTCGGCGTGCGCGCCTTCGCCACGGCCGGCAGCGCCGACAAGTGCGAGGCCGTGCGCCAGTTGGGCGGCGAGCCCATCAACCACCGCGAGCAGGATTTCAACCGCGAGGTGATGGCCGCCACGGGCGGGCGCGGCGTCGATGCCATCCTGGACATCATGGGCGCCGCCTACTTCCAGCGCAACATCGCCACCCTGGCGGTCGATGGACGCCTGCTGATCATCGGCTTCCTGGGCGGCGCACGCGCCGAGCAGCTGGACCTGGTGACCGTGGCCAGCCGCCGCCTGACCATCACCGGCTCGACCATGCGCGCCCGCACGCGCGACGAAAAAGCGGCCGTGGCCCGCGAGCTGCAACGCCTGGTGTGGCCCGCGCTCAATGCCGGCCGCTGCCTGCCGCTGATCCACGCCACCTTCCCGCTGGCACAGGCCGCCGAGGCGCACCGCCTGATGGAGGGCGGCGATCACATCGGCAAGATCGTGCTGGAGGTGGCGCACTGAGTTGCGCCATGCCCACCGCGCCCGCTGTGAGCAGCCTCAGACAGCCATCTCGGCGCGGTTGCGCCCGTGGTGCTTGGCCCGGTACAGGGCGTCGTCGGCCCGCTTGATCAGCGCCTCGGGCAGCTCGCTGCCATGCGGCACGGTGGACGCCACGCCGATGCTGCAGGTGATGCGCACCGGCGCGCCCTGGTAGCTCAGGTTCACCTCACGCACCTGCTGCAGCAGGCGCTCGGCCACGATGCGCGCGCCCTCGCCATCGGTCTGCGCCAGCAGCACGGCGAACTCCTCGCCGCCGTAACGCGCCACGAAATCGGTGGAGCGGCCCATGGTCTCGCTCAGGGCCCGGCTCACGGCCTGCAGGCAGGCATCGCCGAAGGGATGGCCGTAGGTGTCGTTGAGGGATTTGAAATGGTCCAGGTCCACCAGCATCACGGACACCGGCGCACCATGGCGGCACTGGCGCTCCCACTCGTACTGGAACTGGCGGTCGAAATGCGGGCGGTTGGGGATCTGGGTAAGGCCATCGGTCAGGCTGGCCAACTCCAGGCTGCGGGCGCGCGCATCCGAGAGGCGCTGCGTCTGCAGCATCTGCCAGTAGTCGTCGTGCACCACGCGTGAGGAGCGCACCAGGTAGACGCCGAATGCGCCTTCCAGCGCCGCCATCATCAGGTGCGAGGCGGTGGGCATCAGCAGTTCCACCGCGAAAACCGGCGCGATCATCAGACCGGGGTAAGTCAGGCGCAAGGCGGGGTTGATGCTCACCATGGTGTTGCCCCCGGCGCAAAAGCCCACCGTGGCAGCCAGCATCACCCACGACAAGGTCTCGTCCGGCGCGCGCACCATGCACACGGCCGTGAGCGCCCCCCAGTAGAAGGCCATGAGCAGGGTCAGCAGCGTGAACACCCAGCTGGTGGTGCGCTGTCGCACGGTCAACAGGCGCGGCAGCCGCCGGTTCAGCCCCATGCGCAGCACCGCCAGCCCGCCCAGGCCCAGCACGTTCAGCCAGGCGAACAGGGGCCAGCGCTCGTGCGTGCCGGTGGCCAGCACGAGCGTGAACCAGATGGCGGGGTAGACAAAGGTGCCCGTGGCACTGCGCGCCGCGGTGTCGAGCACGCAGCGCCGGGCCAATTGGTCGTCGCTTTGGGGTGCTTGAGACTCCAGGGCGGGCAGCGACGTGGCGGACCCCAGGGACATGGACAAGGGTGGTGTTCCAGAAAGAAAGTCACCGGGGATATCGGGCGCGGACCGCTTCTCTTGAGTCTGTAATTTTACCCGGGTGATATTGACAGGATAGATTTACCCGGGTAAATTTCAACGCAGACCTTTTTCGCTGCGCCGGCATGACGGCGCCGGAGCACGCCATGACCGCGTTCATTGATACGACACCTGCGCCCGATTCAGCCCCTGCCCCTCAGTGGACGGCCTTTGCCGGCACCCGCCTGCTGGCGCGCGGCACCCCGCTGCACGTGGCCCTGGCGGTGCAAGCAGCCCTGCGGGGCGATCCGAACACCAGCGCACTCACCTTCGACGACCAGACCGGCCGCCTGGTGGACCTGGACCTACGCGGCACCGCCGACGACATCGCCGCGCGTCTGGTGCCTGCGGCGGGCTCGGCAGAACCCGCCACCACCGATGCCCAGGCCCGCAGCCCCGGCCGCCCCAAGCTGGGCGTGGTCGCGCGCGAGGTGACCCTGCTACCCCGCCACTGGGACTGGCTGGCCGCACAACCCGGCGGCGCCTCGGTGACCTTGCGCAAGCTGGTCGACAGCGCACGGGCCGCGTCCACGCACCAGGAGCGCATCCGCCAGGCCCAGGCCAGCGCCGATCGCTTCATGATGGCCATGGCGGGCAACCTGCCGGGCTATGAAGAAGCCGCGCGTGCGCTGTACGCCAGCCAGCACGCGCGCTTCACCGAGCTGACACAGGCCTGGCCGACGGATCTGCGCGACCACAGCCGGCGCCTGGCGGAGCCCGCGTTCGGGCAGGTAGCGCAGCCGCAAGACGCCGCCGTGCCCGGCTGAAGCCGAATCCGGATCACTCAAGCCGGTGATGGCGATCCGCCACTGACCACTCGATCAGAACAGCGGCAAGGATTCGCCCACCCGCCAGGCCGCATCGGGCTCCTGCGCCACTACCGGCTCGCTGCCCGGGCGACGCAGGTTCTCCACCTTCACGCCGATCAGGCGCAGGCGCTGGTCCAACGGCACGGTTTTCAGGCAGCGTCCGGCCCATTGACGGATGGTGGCCGCATCCTGCGTG
>CALAKR010000108.1 GCA_937923225.1 uncultured Aquabacterium sp.
CAGGTAGGTGCGCAGGCTCTGGATGAACAGGATGTCGCCCAGGCGGTCGATCACGGCCTGACGGGCCAGCCCCTGGCGACCCAACTCCTGCTCCAGGTAGGCCAGGCCGATCACCAGCCAGCCCGGCAGGCCGCGCTCACCCCACTGCAGGGTCAGCCAGGGCGGCAGGCCGCCGCACAGCCAGGTTTCGGTCACACCCTCGATGTGCATGCAGCCACTGATCGTGCGGCCCGACCACACACCGCCCACCGAACTGCCGGACGACACCGTGAGCGCGCCGGACTCGTCCGCCTCACGCCAGTGGCGCAGCAGATCGACGGCTTCTGCCTGGGCGCCCGCCAGCGCAGGCTGCGCGCTCAGCACATGGGGCCCGCCCTGCGGCAGGAAGGCCACATCACCAGCCTGCAAAACAATGGGTGACTCGCCCGGTGCCGGGTACAGCCAGACCTGCCCCGACGTCACCAGGTGAAAGCATGGCTGCCCGGCCTGCCCCACCCGCAAGGCGCCCTGCCCCGCCAACTGCGTGCGCACGAACAGCGCATCACGGATGCGTACATCGGCCAGCACTTCGCTCAAGGAATCCATGGCCGTGACTGTGCCCCAAGACAGGGGGGATTTGATCGCGAGCGTCCGGTTGTCGTGCGGCAAATCGCCACGAATGCCGCGCAAGCGGTGACAGCGTGGGCCCTCCGGTGTGAAATCCGCCCCGCCCCGGGTCTGCCTGTACCCGGACACAACCAGGAGTTCGACGTGATGGCCGGTTTGCAGATGAGCGTGGTGATCCACGCGGTGGTGTATGTGCTGGTGGTCGGCGGCCTGTGGGCCCTGAACCAGGACGCGACGCCCGATGTCCAGTGGATCAAATGGGTCGCCTGGGGCTGGGGCATCGGCCTGGCCGCGCACACCACCGTGTGGTCCCTGCTGCGCGGCAAAGCCCGCCGCTGAATCCTTCTTCCGCATCAAGACGAGAGACATCCATGGCCACCTCCCTCACCCGCCTGGGCCTTCGCACGCTCAGCCAGATGGCTGGCTCGCCCAGCCTGGACCGCCTGAAACTGCGCAAGCCCACCGAGAAGGTGCTCTACCACGGCACAAAGGCCGGTTTCCGCACCGTGACCGCCGTGAACCGAGCCTTCAAGGCGATCAAGAACCTGAGCCAGCCCGAGCGCCTGCCCAAGCGCGGCGGCGGCGAGCTGTTCGACCTGACGCCCACCGACGACCAGGCCATGATCCTGGAAGCGATCCGCGTGTTCGCCAAGGAGCAGTTGCGCCCCGCCGCCATGGCCGCAGACACAGCCTACGGCGCAGCCCCCACCTTGCTGGCCCAATGCGCCGAGCTGGGCATCACCAGCATGGGCATCCCCGAAACCCTGGGCGGCGTGGGCACCGAGCGCTCCGCCGTGACCAACGCCCTGATCGCCGAGGCGCTGGCCCAGGGTGACATGGGGCTGGCCGTGGCCTGCCTGGCGCCTTCCGCCGTGAGCACGGCCCTGGTGCTGTGGGGTACGGCCGAGCAGCAGGCCACCTACCTGGGCGCCTTCGCGGCTGAAACGCCCCCGCCCGCCGCCCTGGCCGTGCAGGAGCCCACGCCCCTGTTCGACCCGTTCAACCTGCAGACGCGCGCCCGCCTGGTCAATGGCCGCTACGAGATCACCGGCACCAAGGCCATGGTGCCGCTGGCGGCCTCGGCAGAACTCTTCATCGTGGCCGCCGACATCGAAGGCCATGGCCCCGGCCTGCTGGTGGTGGAGTCGTCCACCCCCGGCCTGGCCATCGAGGAAGACGTGTCCATGGGCCTGCGCGCCGCCGCCTGCGCCCGCCTGATCCTGGACCGCGCCAGCGTGCCCGCCACCGCCTTGCTGGGCGAAGGCCGCGCCGAGGTCTATGCCGAGTGCATCCAGCTCTCACGGCTGGCCTGGTGCGCCCTGGCCACGGGCTGCGCCCAGGCCGCGCTGGATTATCTGATCCCTTATACGAATGACCGCCAGGCTTTTGGCGAGCCGATCAGCCATCGGCAATCGGTGGCGTTTGCCATCTCGAACATCGCCATCGAGCTGGACGGCATGCGCCTGCTGACCTGGCGCGCCGCCAGCCTGGCCGATGCCGACAAGCCCTTTGCCGAGGCGGCGGCCCTGGCCCGCCGCCTCTGCGCCGACAAGGCCGCGCAGATCGGCAGCGATGCCGTGCAGTTGCTGGGCGGCCATGGTTTCGTGAAGGACCACCCGGTGGAGCGCTGGTACCGCGACTTGCGCGCAGTGGGCGTGATGGAAGGTGGGCTCTTGCTCTGACCCCTACCCGGCTTACTGAAACAAGACAAAACACCATGATCAATCTTGAGATTCCCCGCAAGTTCAACGCGCTGGTGCGCCAGGCCCAGGAAGTGGCCGGCGAGGTGCTGCGCCCGATTTCCCGCAAGTACGACCGCGCCGAGCACGCGCGTCCGGTCGAGTTGGACATGCTGGCCGCCGTGATCGACGGCATGAACGAAGGCAACAGCGAAGTCGGCGGCACGGGCGCCACCGGCGTCCGCCGCGATGGCAATGCCGGCGCCGATGGCGTCAACCGCAACGGCACCAACCTGTCCACAGCCCTGTCCATCATGGAGCTGTGCTGGGGCGACGTGGGCATGCTGCTGTCCATGCCCCGCCAGGGCCTAGGCAACTCGGCCATCGCCTCGGTGGCCAATGAAGAACAGCTCGCGCGCTTCAAGGGCCGCTGGGCCGCCATGGCCATCACCGAACCCGGCTGCGGCTCGGATTCAGCGGCCATCCGCACCACGGCCCGCCTGGACGGTGACCACTACGTGCTCAACGGCGAGAAGATCTACGTGACCTCAGGTGACCGTGCCGATCTGGTCGTGGTGTGGGCCACGCTGGACAAGAGCCTGGGCCGCGCCGCCATCAAATCCTTCGTGGTCGAGAAGGGCACACCCGGCTTTGATCTGGTGCGTCTGGAGCACAAGCTGGGCATCCGCGCCTCGGACACCGCCGCCTTCGTGCTGACCGATTGCCGCGTGCCCAAGGCCAACCTGCTGGGTGACCCGGACATCAACCCCGAAAAGAGCTTCGCCGGGGTGATGCAGACCTTCGACAACACGCGCCCGCTGGTGGCCGCCATGGCCGTGGGCCTGACGCGCGCCTGCATCGAAGAGATGGGGCGCATCCTCAAGGAAACAGGCCTCGCGCCCGACTACAACCGCCCACTGCACCGCCAGAGCGCCGCCGCCTCGGAGTTCGTGCGCATGCAGGCCGACTATGAAGCCGCACGCCTGCTGACCATGCAGGCCGCCTGGATGGCCGACAACGCCCAGCCCAACTCGCTGCAGGCCTCGCTGGCCAAGGCCAAGGCCGGTCGCACCTGCGTTGATGTGGCTTTGAAGTGCGTGGAGCTGGCAGGCAGCATCGGCTACACCGAGAACGCGCTGCTGGAGAAGTGGTCGCGCGACGCGAAGATCCTGGACATCTTCGAAGGCACGCAGCAGATCCAATTGCTCATCATCGCGCGGCGCCTGCTGGGCAAGTCGTCTGCCGAACTGAAGTGAACCTGTTGATGGCGGCGGGCACAACACCGCGCTGCCATCAGCAGTCTCGTCAATCCATCAAGACCAGGTTGTCCCGATGGATCAACGCCGGCTCGATGATGAAGCCCAGGATGCCCTCGATCTCGCTGGAGGGCTTGCGCGCGATCAGGCGCGCCTCGCTGCTGGCGTAGCTGGTCAGGCCACGGGCCACGTCATGGCCCGTCAAACTGCGCACCGCGACCACATCGCCGCGATGGAACTCGCCCTGCACCTCGACCACCCCGATCGGCAACAGGCTCTTGCCTTCGTCGCGCAGCTTGGCCACGGCGCCGTCGTCGATGACGAGCACGCCGCGCAGTTGCAGGTGATCCGCCATCCACTGCTTGCGCGCGGTGAACTTGGCCGTGCCGGCCACGAACAGCGAACCGATGGGCTCGCCTTGGGACAGGCGCACCAGCACATCGGGCTCGCGGCCCCAGGCGATCACGGTGCTCGCGCCGCTGCGCGCCGCGCGCTTGGCCGCCAGCACCTTGGTGATCATGCCGCCCGTGCCCACGCGTGAGCCCGCACCACCGGCCATCTGCTCCAGGGCCGGATCACCCGCCTCGCAGACATCGATGAAGCGAGCCCCCGGGTCCTTGCGCGGATCGGCGCTGTACAGGCCCTTCTGGTCGGTCAGGATCACCAGGGCATCGGCTTCGACCAGGTTGGCCACCAGCGCGCCCAGGGTGTCGTTGTCGCCGAACTTGATCTCGTCGGTGACCACGGTGTCGTTCTCGTTGATCACGGGCACGACCTTGTGCGAGAGCAGCGCCAGCAAGGTGGAGCGCGCATTGAGGTAGCGCTCGCGGTCGGCCAGGTCGGCGTGCGTGAGCAGCACCTGGGCACTGCCCATGCCGTGTTCGCTCAGCTTGCTCTCGTACATCTGCGCCAGGCCCATCTGGCCAACGGCCGCGGCAGCCTGGAGATCATGGATCTCCTTGGGGCGGGTGCGCCAGCCCAGGCGCTTCATGCCTTCGGCGATGGCACCACTGGAGACCATGATCAACTCGCGCCCGTCATGCGCCAGCGCAGCCATCTGGCGGCACCAGTTGCCGATGGCCTCGGCATCGACGCCCTTGCCTTCGTTGGTGACCAGGCTGGAGCCCACCTTGACGACGATGCGGCGGGCGTTCTTCAACACTTCGTTCATGGCGTGGCAGGTGGAATCTGGCGGGTGGGATCGGGAATGATCGATCAGGCGGCGATGAGATCAGATGCGAGCACAGGCTCAGCGAAAGCGCGGATCATCCACCTGAGGCACATAGGCTTCGGCTTCGAACTCGCCCTTCTTGCCCTTGCCTGCGGCTTTGCCCGAGCCAGTCGCCTTGGCGGCCTTCTTGGCCGCGGCCTTCTTCGCAGCCGGCTTCTTGCCCGCAGCCGATTTGGCCGCCGCCGACTTGGTGGGCGCCTTGCGGCGCGTGGCCGGTGCAGCGCCTTCTTCAGGCTCTTCCTGCTTCACGGGCACGAGGGATTCAAAGGCCTTGGCCTCGATCGCCGCCTTGCGCATCACCAAGGAGGGCGAGGCGTCTTCGCCATCAGCCAGTTCGCCCTCGGCGTCGAAGCGCACATCGACTTCCTCGTAGTGCTCCTGCATGGAGGCCACGTGCTGGTAGATGGCCTGCACCAGGTGTTCGCAGCCTTCGCGCGTGAGCGCCGAGATCTGGAACACGGGGCCTTTCCAGCCATAGCGCTTGACGAAGTTCACCACCTTGGCCACGCGCTGCTCGGCCGGCACCATGTCCAGCTTGTTGAGCACCAGCCAGCGTGGCTTCTCGTACAGCGCCTCGTCGTAGATCTTGAGTTCGTTGACGATGGCCTTGGCCTGCTTGACCGGATCGACGCCCTCATCAAAGGGCGCCAGATCCACCACGTGCAGCAGCACGCGGGTGCGTTGCAGGTGGCGCAGGAACAGATGGCCCAGGCCGGCGCCTTCGGAAGCACCCTCGATCAGGCCGGGAATGTCGGCCACGACGAAGCTCTTTTCCGGGCCCACGCGCACCACGCCCAGGTTGGGGTGCAGCGTCGTGAAGGGGTAGTCTGCGATCTTGGGCCGCGCATTGGAGATGGCCGCGATCAGCGTGGACTTGCCCGCGTTGGGCATGCCCAGCAGGCC
>CALAKR010000109.1 GCA_937923225.1 uncultured Aquabacterium sp.
TGGCCTGCGGATCCCCGAAGGCTGCGGTGCATGCCAGGGCCAGGGTGCTGGCTGACAGCGACACGCGGATCGGTGCGGGCAGGTAGTTGGCGATGTTCATGGCGATTCCTTCAGTGGGTGACCATCTCTCTGCGGCTGGGGGCCAGGCGCCGCAGCAGTTCGTTCTTGGCGCCATTGGGCACGCCGGCGGCATCCATCTCTTCGCGCAGCGTCTGCACCAGCACGTCGAACTCGGAGCCGCCCAGGTTCAGATCGGCATGAGACTTCTTCATGTCCTGGCCGTCGTACTCGCAGGGGCCGTCAGCCACTTTGCAGATGTAGTTGCCGACGCTGTCGATCAAGAAGGGCATCTTGATGCCCTTGAAGCTGCGCCCTGCCACAGGGTCGGCCGCCACACGGGTCAGGGCCTTGCCGGTGAAGGCTCTGATGTTGTCCGGCCCACCGAGCTGCTTGTAGAGGGGTACGTCTGCACGGTAGGTGGTCGTGCACCCGGTGGTCCACAGCAGCGTGGCCAATGAAGCGGCCAGCAGCGCGCGCAGGGGAAGCAGGCGAGGGGTGGGGCGAAGAGGCATGACGTTCTCCATGCGATTTGGCGGTCATCGTCATAAATTTTCGCGGCGATCTGCCGATGATGATCCCAGCAATAGGGGGCCGGACAGCGGTTGTTTGTGCATTCCGACTCGATTGAGCGACTCTTTCCTCGATGGGACTCAGCCATGACCAAGCCGTATCACCCCTGCCGCCCCGCAGATCATGATCCTGTTTCATCCCCTGTGGCAAGGGGCGCGCTTGTGCGGGGCCTGTCACCCGCGAAACGCCGTCTGGCTTGGCAAGCGGGTGCTGTGCTGATGGCCGGTGCCGCGTTGTGCTCGGTCGACTCGGCTCATGCCGGGGATCGCCTGCTGGCCACCTGGGGTGTCACCGCGGTCGATGGCACGGCGGGTGGCGGGCTCACCCCCTGGGCCGTGATCGCCGGGGGCGGTTCGAGCGACCAGATCGGCGGCTCTGCCTCCGTGACCGAAGTCAAGACGCGCGACCACCGTCTGCGCGTGGCCAGTGCCGCCGTGGGTATCCGTGACCGCGTGGAGCTGAGCATGGCGCGCTGGAGCTTCAAGGTCAGCGAAGATGTGCTGCCGGGCAAGTCGCTGGAGATGAGCGTGCTGGGCGCCAAGGTGAAGGTGGCCGGAGATGCTGTCTATGCGCAGGACAGCTGGATGCCGCAGATCAGCGTCGGTGCGCTCTACAAGATGGCCGACGATGCCCAGTTCCTGAAAGCGGTGCTGCCTATCCGCACGGATGAGGATCTGGAGCTCTACGCCAGCGCCACCAAGGTGTGGCTGGGCGCGCTGGCCGGCTACAACGTGCTGGGCAACGTCACATTGCGCTGGACCCGCGCCAACCAGTTCGGCCTGCTCGGCTTCGGCAGTGACTTCGAACCCGATCACCACCTGAAGGTGGAAGGCAGCCTGGGTGTGATGCTGCGTGATGACTTGGTGCTGGGCGGTGAATTCCGCAGCAAGCCGGACAACTTTGGCGCCGTGCCCGGCTTCGAGGAAGACGACGCCTATGACCTGTTCCTGGCCTGGTTCCCGCACCGCCACGTGAGCCTGACGGCCGCCTGGGTCGACCTGGGCAACATCGCCACCAAGAAAAAGCAGCGTGGCTGGTATCTGTCAGGCCAGTTGACCTTCTGAGCGCAGCCTTTGGCCTTGTCCTGAAACCCCACCAAAAAAGCGGTTTCTTTACAATGGATTTACCGGCACGCAACGGGGCCATAACAAGGATGCATCACACTGCGTCGCATGAACGCATTGACATCGAAACGCTGGTGGACGGGCTGGAAGTTCTGGGTGGCGCTGCTGCTGATCGCGGGCGCGGCCTGGTTCGTCAAGAGCAAGTGGTTCAGCCCCCCGCCGATTCCCAAGGTCATCACCACCGAGGTCCGCAAGGCAGACATTGAAGACAATGTGCTGGCCAGCGGCACGGTCGAGGCCATCAAGCAGGTGGCGGTGGGTGCCCGGGTGTCCGGCCAGATCAAGAAGCTGTATGTGCAGCTGGGGGATCAGGTCAAGCAGGGGCAACTGATCGCCGAGATCGATGCGGACACCCAGACCAACACCTTGCGCAATGCCGAGGCTGCGCTGCGCAGCGCCCAGGCCACGCGCGTGGCGCGGCAGGCCTCGCTGGTGCAGGCCGAGCTGACCTTCAAGCGCGAACAGCAACTGCTGGCGCAGGACGCCACCTCGCGCGAATCCTTCGAGGCGGCCAAGGCCAGCCTGGACACGCTCAAGGCCGAAGTGGCCGCGCAGGATGCTCAGATCGAGCAGAACCGCATCAGCGCCGACACGGCCCGCGTGACGCTGGGTTACACCCGCATCCTGGCGCCCATGGATGGCCGCGTGGTGGCGGTGGTGACCGAAGAAGGCCGCACCGTGAACGCCACGCAATCGGCCCCGACCATCATCAAGCTGGCCAAGCTGGACACCGTGACGGTCAAGGCCCAGATCTCCGAAGCCGACGTGGTGCGCGTCAAGCCTGGCCTGCCCGTGTACTTCACCATCCTGGGCGAGGCCGACAAGCGCTACGAAGCCAAGCTGCGCGCCATCGAGCCTGTGCCCGAATCGGAACAGACGGATTCGAACACCTCGACGTCCTCGTCCAGCAGCAGCTCGTCGACGGCGACGGCCGTGTACTACAACGGCCTGTTCGATGTGCCCAACCCCGATGACAAGCTGCGCGTGTCGATGACAGCGCAGGTGTCCATCGTGCTGGCCAATGCTAAGGATGCCCTGGTGATCCCCTCGTCGGCGCTGAGCGACCGCCGCGACAAGAGCGGTCGTTACACGGTGAGTGTGCTGGAGGGCGATGCCAAGAACCCCAGCATCACCAAGCGCAAGGTGAAGATTGGCCTGAACAACCGCGTGCAGGCGCAGGTGCTCGAAGGCCTGAACGAAGGTGACAAGGTCGTGGTGGGCGAGGCCCAGGCGGGCGACTCCGGCAGTGTCGGCCGCGCTGGCCGCCGCGGCCCGGGCATGTTCTGAGCCGGAGGAGCCGCGCATGACCAAGGCAAGGCCTGATCATCAAGGCACGCCGCAACCGCTGCTCGAAGTGAGCGGGCTGTGGCGCGAATACCCCTCGGGCGACGGCACGGTGGCCGTGCTCAAGGATGTGAACCTGCGCATCGACGCGGGCGAAATGGTGGCCATCATTGGCGCCTCCGGCT
>CALAKR010000110.1 GCA_937923225.1 uncultured Aquabacterium sp.
CAAGCGCGTCGGATTCTTCAACTGAGTTTCATGGAGGCGAGGATGAAACCTGTGATTCAATCGAATGCACCTGCTCGCCGCCAGCGCGGTATCACCCTGTTCGGGCTGCTGTTCTGGGCTGTGATCGTGGGCGCGGTGGCGGTGCTGCTGATGAAGCTGTTCCCCGCTGTCAATGAGTACCGCACCATCCAGACCGTGGTCAATGCGGTGTCCAAGAGTGGCGCCAGCACCGTGCAGGAAGTGCGCGCGGCCTTTGACCAACGCAAGTCGGTCGAGTACGGCATCGAGTCCATCACCAGCAAGGATCTCGAGATCACCAAGGACAACGACAGGATCGTGATCAGCTTTGCCTATGACAAAGAAATCGAATTGATCGATCCGGTCTATCTGGTGATCAAGTTCAAGGGCCACTCACGGTGACACGTCGCGGGGCCGCCGCGCAGCCGCCGGCCTCGCCGCACGGTTCCGCTTCTGCCCATCCTCTGAACGCGCTGCAGGCGCGGCTGGGCCACCAGTTCTCCGACAGTGGCCTGCTGCGCCGCGCGCTCACGCACAAGAGCTTCGGTGCCGAGCAGAACGAGCGCCTGGAGTTCCTGGGCGATTCGGTGCTCAACCTGGCGGTCTCCGACCTGCTGTACAAGCAGTTCGACCGCAATGATGAAGGCGACCTGACCCGCGTGCGCGCCCACCTGGTGCGCCAGGACACGCTGCACAAGCTGGCCGTATCGCTGCAGTTGCCCGAGGTGCTCCGCATCAGCGAGGGCGAGGCCAAGGGCGGCGGGGCGCAGCGCCCCTCCATCCTGGCCGATGCGCTCGAGGCGGTGATCGGCGCGGTCTACCTTGATGGCGGCTTCGAGGCCGCCCGAGCCCTGGTACTGCGCTTGTTCGAGCCGCTGGTGCTGCAAACCACCTCCGAGGTCTGGCGCAAGGACGCCAAGACCGCCTTGCAGGAATGGCTGCAAGGGCGCAAACTGCCTCTGCCCAGCTACCGCATCGAAGCCACCAAGGGCAAGGCCCACGCGCAGGTGTTCGTGGTGGTGTGCGAACTGGTGTCGCAGGGCTGGTCGGTCAGCGGCGAGGGGGCTTCCCGCCGTGCGGCCGAGCAGGTCGCGGCCCAGAAGGCGCTGGAGCGCCTGCAGGCCACCGACGCTTCCTGAGCGCGCTTGCCGCGCTTCTTTGTTTTTCCCGGCCCCCACTGATTCCTGGATTTCGCATTGCCCATGGCCACGCCCGACGACAACTCTCCCGAACAAAACCCCGACCTGGATGCCATGCTGGCCAACCTGGCCATGGCCAAGAAGGGGCAGGGTGCCGAGCAGGTGCCCGCATCGGAGCAGCGCTGCGGCCTGGTGGCCATCGTGGGGCGGCCCAACGTGGGCAAGTCCACGTTGATGAACGCGCTGGTGGGCCAGAAGGTGTCCATCACCTCCAAGAAGGCGCAGACCACGCGCCATCGCATCACCGGCATCCGCACCGAGGGTGACAGCCAGTTCGTGTTCATCGACACGCCGGGCTTTCAGACGCGCCACACCGTCAAGGGCACGGCGGCTCTCAACCGCAACCTCAACAAGACGGTGCAGGCCACCTTGTCCGATGTGGATGTGGTGCTGTTCTTGGTCGAGGCCGGCCGCTTCGGCCCGGACGATGCCAAGGTGCTGGCTTTGATGCCCAAGGACAAGCCGGTCTTCCTGATCGCCAACAAGCTCGATGCCGTCAAGCTGCGCGCCGATCTGCTGCCCTGGCTGCAGCAGATGCAGACGCACCATCCGTTCGCCGAGTTCGTGCCTCTGTCGGCCCAGAAGCTCGACGACGTGCGCCGCCTGGCCGGCATCGTGCGCCCCTACCTGCCGCAGCAGGCCTGGTGGTATGACGAAGAAGCCCTGACCGACCGCACCGACCGCTTCCTGGCCGGCGAGATCATCCGTGAAAAGCTGTTCCGCCTCACCGGCGATGAGCTGCCCTACACCTCGACCGTGGTGATCGACACCTATACCGAGGAGCCTTCCGACAAGCCCAACGGCCGCCCGCTGGTGCGCATTGCCGCGTCGATCATTGTCGAGCGCGATTCGCACAAGGGCATGGTGATAGGCGACAAGGGCGAGCGCCTGAAGCGCATCGGCACCGAGGCGCGCACCGAGCTGGAGCGCCTGATGGACACCAAGGTGTTCCTGGAGATCTGGGTGAAGGTGCGCTCCGGTTGGGCCGATGATGACGCACGCCTGCGCACCTACGGCTACGAGTGAAGACGCGCGCGGCCACCGCGGCCTTCGTGCTGCACAGCCATGACTGGAGCGAGTCCAGCCTGATCCTGGACCTGTTCACGCGCGCGCACGGGCGTGTGGTGGCCGTGGCCAAGGGCGCCAAGCGGCCGTACTCGCAGTTGCGGCCAGTGCTGCTGCCGTTCCAGCGCCTCTCGGTGGCCTTTGGCGCCAAGCAGGGGCAGGATGTGGAAGTGTGGCTGCTGCGCCAAGCCGAATGGGCCGGCGGGCCTGCCTGGCCTGGTGGCGATGCCTTGCTGCCTGGCTTCTACGCCAACGAACTGCTGATGCGCCTGCTGCCGCGCCACGATCACCTGCCGCGCCTGTTCGATGCCTACGTGGATCTGTTGCCCGCGCTGACCTTGCCGGGCACCTTGCACGCTGCACTGCGGGCCTTCGAGCTGATGGTGCTGCGCCAGTTGGGGCACCTGCCGGATCTGTCCCTTCACAGTGCCAGCGGGCAGCCGGTGCATGACGACGTGCTCTATACCCTGCACCCGGAGTTGGGCGTGTGCGAGGCCCAGGCCGATGACGCCACCTTGCCCGGCTGGCTGATGCGCCAGCTTGAATCCGTGCTGCAGCCGGCCTTCGATGCCGATGCCGACGGGCTGCCCGAGCCGCTGCTGCAGGCTTGCGCCCTGGGATCGTCCGGCCTGCGCTCGGTGCTGCGCGGTGTCCTTCACTATCATGTAGGGCCGCAGCCGCTGCGCACGCGGCAGTTGATGATGGACCTTCAGCAAACATGAGCCTCTCCCCCCTGCAATGGACCGACACCCACGCCGCGCTGCTGGGCGTCAACATCGACCACGTGGCCACGGTGCGCAATGCGCGCGGCGGCCTGTACCCCGATCCCGTGGCGCTGGCCCAGGTGGCGGTGGAGGCGGGCGCGGACATCATCACCTTCCACCTGCGTGAAGACCGCCGCCACATCCGTGACGACGATGTCGCGCGCTTGAAGGAACACATCAAGGCGCCTTTGAACTTCGAAGCGGCCGTGACGGACGAGATGATCGGCCTGATCGAGCGCATCCGGCCCGAGCACGTGTGCCTGGTGCCCGAGCGCCGTCAGGAAGTCACCACCGAAGGCGGCCTGGACGTGCGTGGCCAGTTGGCCCGTGTGAAGGATGCCTGCGGGCGCCTGGGTGCGGCCGGCAGCCGCGTGTCGCTGTTCATCGGTGCTGACCTGGACCAGATCGATGCTTCGGCCGAGGCCGGCGCACCTTGCGTGGAGCTTCACACCGGTGCCTTGGCCAACGCCTGGTGGGCGCAAGACGACGCTGCCGTGCAGGCCGAGCTGGACCGCCTGGTGCGCGGCCTGCGCCATGCCGGATCGCTGGGCCTGCGCACGCACGCCGGCCATGGCCTGGCGCTGAGCGACACCGGCCCCGCCATGCCCTGGATGCCGCAGCAGGCACGCACCAGCAGCACCGCCCTGATCGCTGCGCTGCCTGACGTGCTGGAGCTGCACATCGGCCACGCCCTGATCGGCCATGCGCTGATGGTGGGCCTGCGCCAGGCCATCGGCGATTTCAAGGCCGAGATCGCCCGGAGCCGCCGCGCATGATCGTCGGCATCGGCACCGACCTGTGCGACATCCGCCGCATCCAGGCGACGCTGAGCCGCAAGGGCGAGCGCTTCGCCGAGAAGGTGCTGGGCCCTGAAGAGCTGCAGGTCTACCGCCAACGCACCGCCCGCGTGCCGGCGCGCGGCCTGCGCTACCTGGCCACGCGCTTTGCCGCTAAAGAGGCGTTTTCCAAGGCTATCGGGCTGGGCATGCGCTGGCCCATGACGTGGCGCCACGTGCAGGTGCTCAATGCAGCCAGCGGCCGCCCCGAGATCGTGCTGCGTGGCGAGTTGCTGCCCTGGTTCGAGGCCAAGGGCTGGAAGGCCCACGTCACGGTTACCGACGAGGTGGACCACGCGTTGGCCTTCGTCGTCGTGGAAACGCAAGCACCCTGAACACCCCAGATTCATTCCCCACTGTCACCCATGGCCAAGAAGACACCCGCCGCCCGCCTTTCTCCCGCTGAGCACGATGCCGTGGCCCATGCCCCGGTGGTGCTCGATGTCGAAGGCCTGAGCCTCAATGACGACGACCGTCGGCGCCTGAAGCACCCGCTTACGGGCGGTCTGATCCTGTTCGGGCGCAACTGGCAGAGCCGCGCGCAAGTCACGGCCCTGTGCGCCGAGATCAAGTCCATCCGCCCCGATGTGCTGATCAGCGTGGACCACGAAGGCGGCCGCGTGCAGCGCTTCCGCACCGACGGCTTCACGCACCTGCCGCCCATGCGCGCCCTGGGCGACATGTGGATGAAAGATGGCAAACAGCCGGCCGGCCATGGCGCCATGGCCGCGATGGACGCGGCCAGTGCCTGCGGCTATGTGCTGGCCGCCGAGCTGCGCGCCTGTGGCGTGGACCTGAGCTTCACGCCCGTGCTCGACCTGGACTGGGGCGGCAGCACCGTCATCGGCGACCGTGCCTTCAACGGCGATGCCCGCGTGGCGACCACCCTGGCGCGCGCCGTGATGCAGGGCCTGCTGCACGCCGGCATGGCCAACTGTGGCAAGCACTTCCCCGGGCACGGCTTCGTCAAGGCCGATTCGCACGTGGAGATTCCGGTCGACAAGCGCAGCCTGAAGGCCATCCTGGCCGACGACGCCAAGCCCTACGAATGGCTCAGCACCGTGTTGACCAGCGTGATGCCCGCCCACGTGATCTACCCCAAGGTGGACAGCCAGCCCGCTGGCTTCTCCGCCCGCTGGCTGCAGGACATCCTGCGCGCGCGGCTGGGCTTCACCGGCGCCATCTTCAGCGATGACCTGAGCATGGAGGGCGCCAGCGTGGCCGGCAGCCACACCCAGGGCGCCATCGCCGCACTCAACGCCGGCTGCGATCTGGTGCTGCTGTGCAACCAGTCGCTCAAGGGCGGCGCCCCGGTGGATGCCTTGCTCGACGGCCTGCAAGCCGCGCAGGCCCGTGGCGAATGGACGCCCAGCGCCGACAGCGAGGCGCGTCGCCTGGATCTGCTGCCGCAGACCGCGCCCATGCCTTGGGACGAGTTGATGCTCCATGCGCCTTACCAGCAGGCGCTGTCCAAGCTGCCGGCCTGAGTAGCCGACAAACGGTCATCAGGGCAGGGTGGTTGCGGTGTGCCCGCAAGCCCAGCCCTGATGCTGCCCTGCTCAGCTCGCGCTGTCTGCCTGGGCGTAGAGGCCGCTGATCACCGCCTGGTTGCGGTCGATCACCACCTTGCGCTTGACCTTCATGGTGGCGGTGAGCTCGCCGCCCTCGATGGTGAACGACTGCCGCAGCACCACGAACTTGCGGATATGCGCCACGCGCGCCTGCTGCTCGTTCACCTGGTTCACGGCGGCCTGCAGGGCTTTGCGCACCTCAGGGTGATCGTAAAGCGCGTTGAGCGGCTCGGGCAGGCCCTTGGCCTGCGCGAAGGCGGCCAGCGCCTGCGGGTCCAGCGTCAGCAGCGCGGTCAGGTAGTGGCGCCCGTCGCCGCAGGCCACGGCGTGCTCGATCAGCGCCGTGTCCATCAGCGCCGCCTCAATGTTGCCGGGTGACACGTTCTTGCCGCCCGAGGTGATGATCAGGTCCTTCTTGCGGCCTGTGATGAACAGGTAGCCGTCGGCATCGATGTGGCCCAGGTCACCACTGCGTAGCCAGCCGTTGTCCAACGCCTCACGCGTGGCCTCAGGCTGCCCGCCGTAGCCCTGGAAGATGTGGGGGCCGCGGATCAGCACCTCGCCATCGTCGCCGATGCGGATCTCGGTGCCGGGTAGCGCCTTGCCGACCGAGCCCAGGCGGGTCTGGCCTTCCAGGCTCAAGGTGGAGGGGCCGCAGGCCTCGGATTGCCCGTAGAGCTCTCGCACGACCAAGTCCAGCCCGGTGAAGAAGCGCAGCTTGTCGGGGGCGATCGGGGCGGCGCCCGAGATCAGCAGGCGCGCACGGTCGAACCCCAGCGCGGCCTTGACCTTGTCGTGCACCAGGCGGGTGGCCAGGCGCTTGCGCAGGTTCAGCCAGGCGCCGGGCTGCCGCCCGTCCAGCACTGCGGCGTGCCATTGACGGCCGATGCCCAGAGACCAGCGGGCCAGGGCGGCCTTGGGGCCCGTGGCCTGGCGCAGCTTGTCCTCGATGGCGGCCTGCATCTTCTCCCACACCCGTGGCACGCCGAAGAAGATGGTGGGGCGCACTTCCTTGAGGTGGTCGCCCAGCTCTTCCATGCTGCGTGCGTAGTACACCGTGAAGCCGTTGCAGGCCTGGTTGTGCAGGCAGCCCAGTTGTTCGGCGATGTGGGCGAAGGGCAGGTAGGACAACATGTGGTCTTGCTGGGCGGCGCCGGCCGTGCGCCCCAGCATGTCGGCCGTCCAGGACAGGTTGCCGTGGTTGAGCACCACCGCCTTGGAGGGGCCGGTGGTGCCCGAGGTATAGATCAGGGAGCCGATGTCTTCAGGGCGCAGAGCCTGAAGCCTGGCCACGCGCTCGGCTTCCAGGGCGGTATCCTGCCCTCGCGCCATGAAAGCCTCCCACGGCAGCACGCCGGCCGGGGTGGGGGTGTTGCGGCGCATCATCACCACATGCTGCAGGCCGGGCACGCGGTCCTGGCAGGCCCGAGCCTTGGCCAGGCGCTCGTCATCGTCCACCAGCAGCACCGAGGCGCCAGAGTGGTTCAGCACGTGCTCGATGTCCTTGGTGGAGCTGGTCCAGTA
>CALAKR010000111.1 GCA_937923225.1 uncultured Aquabacterium sp.
TGATCTCGATGCGGCCCTTGACCTTGTCTTCCCACACCACCGAACCGCCAATCGGGTTCTTGAAGCGCAGCACGGGCTTGACGCCTTCGGGAACGGGCGGCAGCGTTTTGCCGGCCTCAGGGCGCCAGGTGCCGTCGTAGCGCGGCTTTTCCTTGTTGGCCATCTGGCGCTCGCGCAGCGCGTCGAGCTCTTGCGTGGACATGTAGCAGGGGTAGACGTGGCCTTGCGCGACCAGGTCCTGCAGCACGGCCTTGTAGCGGTCCATGCGCTGCATCTGGAAGAACGGGCCTTCGTCGTGGTCCAGGCCCAGCCACTTCATGCCTTCGAGGATGACGTCGACGGCTTCTTGCGAGGAGCGCTCGACATCGGTGTCCTCGATGCGCAGGATGAAGGCGCCCTTGTTGGCCCGCGCGAAGGCCCATGGATACAAGGCCGAGCGGATGTTGCCCAGGTGGATGAAGCCCGTGGGAGACGGGGCAAAACGTGTGCGGACGGTGGTGCTCACGGTGTCGTTCAATTGTTCAGTGTGTGCAGACCGCGGGCCAGGTCGGCCGTGAGGTCGTCGATGTGTTCCAGGCCCACGGACACGCGGATCATGCCCTGCGTGATGCCGGCGGCCAGGCGCTGATCTTCCGACAGGCGGCCGTGCGAGGTGGAGCCCGGGTGGGTGATCAGGGTCTTGGTGTCGCCCAGGTTGGCGGTGATGGAGCACAGCCGGGTCTGGTCGATGACGTGGAAGGCGGCCTTGCGCAATGCTTGGGCATCACTGCCCTGCCCCGCCTTCACGGTGAAGGACACCACCGCGCCGCCGCAGCCGTTCTGCTGCTTCATGGCCAGCGCATGCTGCGGGTGGCTGGGCAGGCCGGGGTAGTAGACCTGGTCCACGCCGGGCTGCGCCGAGAGCCACTGCGCCAGCTTGAGCGCGTTGGCGCTCTGCGCGGCCATGCGGATGGACAGCGTCTCCAGGCCCTTGAGCACGACCCAGGCATTGAAGGGCGACAGGCTCATGCCCGCGCCGCGCATCACCGGCATGAAGGTGCCGTTGATCAGCTTGTCGCTGCCGCAGACGGCACCGGCCAGCACGCGGCCCTGCCCGTCGAGGTACTTGGTGCCGGAGTGGATGACCAGGTCGGCGCCCAGCTTCACGGGCTGCTGCAGCGCGGGCGTGCAGAAGCAGTTGTCCACGGCCAGCAGGGCCTCGGTGGCATGCGCGATCTCGGCCAGCTGGGCGATGTCGCACACCTCGGTCATCGGGTTGCTGGGCGTCTCGGCGAACAGCAGCCTGGTGTTGGGGCGCACGGCGGCGCGCCACTCGGCGACGTCGGTCTGCGACACGAAGGTGGTCTCGACGCCGAACTTGCCGAACTCCCGCTCGAACAGCACGATGGTGGCGCCGAACACGCTGCGCGAGCAGATGACGTGGTCACCAGCCTTGAGCAGCCCCATGATCATCAGCAGGATGGCGCTCATGCCACTGGCCGTGGCGATGGCGGCCTCGGTGCCTTCGAGCGCGGCCAGGCGGCGCTCGAACATCATCGTGGTCGGGTTGGTGAAGCGCGAGTAGACGAAGGCTTCTTCTTCGTTGGCGAAGCGCGCGGCAGCCGTGGCCGCGTCGGGGTGGACGAAGCTGCTGGTCAGGAACAGCGCTTCGGAGTTCTCGCCCCAGGGCGTGGCGGGCAGGCCCTCGCGCACGGCCAGCGTCTCGATGCGGGCATCGGGCGGCAGGGCCTTGCGGGGCAGTTTCTTCTTCGTGTCGGCCATGGTGTCGGCAGTAGGGTGATGCGCAGATCAGTCGGTGGCGCTTTGCAGGGCCAGGCGCGAGTTGATCGCTTCTTCCTCGTCCTTCTGCGTCAGGCGCTGCGATTCGATCGCGGCGAAATCGTCGGCGCTCACGTCACCCGTGATGTAGGTGCCATCGAAGCACGAGGCCTCGAAGCCCTTGATGTTGGGGTTGAGCTTGCCGACCACGCGCTTCATCGCATCGACATCCTGGTAGATCAGCGCATCGGCGCCGATGATCTGGCGGATGTCTTCGAGCGTGCGGCCATGAGCCACCAGTTCGGCCTTGGTGGGCATGTCAATGCCGTACACGTTGGGAAAGCGCACGGGCGGCGCGGCCGAGGCCAGGTAGACCTTGTTGGCGCCGGCTTCGCGGGCCATCTGCACGATCTCTTTCGAGGTGGTGCCGCGCACGATGGAGTCATCGACCAGCAGCACGTTGCGGCCCTTGAACTCCAGGCCGATGGCGTTGAGCTTCTGGCGCACGGACTTCTTGCGCACGCCCTGCCCCGGCATGATGAAGGTGCGGCCAACGTAGCGGTTCTTGACGAAGCCTTCGCGGTAGGGCTTGCCCAGCTTCTGTGCCAGCTGCATGGCCGAGGGGCGGCTGGATTCGGGGATGGGGATGACGACGTCGATCTCAGACGGCGGCATGGTCGAGATCACGCGCTGGGCCAGGGTCTCACCCATCTCCAGGCGAGCCTGATAGACCGAGACGCCATCAATGGTGGAATCCGGGCGCGCCAGGTAGACAAACTCGAACATGCAGGGGTTAAGCACGGGGTTGTCCGCGCACTGCTCGGCGTGCACCACGCCGTCCAGATCAACGAACAAGGCCTCGCCAGGCTGCACGTCGCGCACGAAACGGTGGCCCGTGCCTTCCAGGGCCACGGACTCGCTGGCCACGATCACCTCACGGCCTTCGGGCAGATCGGCCTCGCCGTAGCACAAGGGGCGGATGCCGAACGGATCGCGGAAGGCCACCAGGCCGTAGCCGGCGATCAGGCACACCACGGCATAAGAGCCCTTGATGCGCTTGTGCACGGCACGCACCGCCTTGAACACGGCGGCAGGCGTGAGCGGCAGGTCGCGACCAGCCAGCTCCAGCTCGTGCGCCAGCACGTTGATCAGCACCTCGGTGTCGCTGTCGGTGTTGAGGTGGCGGCGATCAATGTCGAACAACTCTTCACGCAGGGCATGTGCGTTGGTGAGATTGCCGTTGTGCACCAGCACCAGGCCGAAAGGGGCGTTCACGTAGAACGGTTGGGCCTCTTCCTCGTTGAAGGCATTGCCGGCAGTGGGATAGCGCACCTGCCCCAGGCCCACGGTGCCGCTCAGCGCGCGCATGTTGCGCGTGCGGAAGACATCCTTGACCATGCCGCGCGCCTTGTGCATGAAGAACTTGCGTCCATGCGCGTCTGGGCCGGCCGTCACGATGCCGGCTGCATCCTGGCCGCGATGCTGCAGCAGCAGCAACGCGTCATAGATCAGCTGGTTGACGGGCGCCTTGGAAATCACACCAACGATGCCGCACATGGGATCACCTCTTGTTCACGAAAGACTTCAACAACGGGCCAGGTCGACTCAAGCCGACGCCGGCAGATACTTCACCACCTCGACGGGCAGCACGGGGCGCAGGATGTCCATCACCTCGGCCAGCCACGGCGCGGCATGGGAGGCCTTCCAGGGCTCCCAGTCGGTCATGGGGGTCATGCTGATCAGCGTGTAGAGCACCAGGGCGATCAGCAGACCGCGCCCCAGGCCGAACATGCCGCCCAGCAGGCGGTCGGTGCCGCCCAGGCCCGAGGCGCTGACGATCTGGCGCAAGGCCCACGACAGCAGCGCCCAACTGAGCCAGGTCAGCACGAACACCACGATCATCCCGGCCAGCACGTTCAGGCGCGAGCCGGGTTCGTCAACGGGCAAGGTGCGGCCCATGGCCGGCCCCCACCACTGCGCCACAAAATAGGCCACGACCCAACCGAGCAGGGACAACACTTCGGTGAGCAGGCCACGCCACAGCCCCACCACCATGGACAGCAGCAGGCCGACGGCCAAGGCCAGGTCCACGATGGACCAGCCGGCGGTGGCGTTGCTCAGTTCTTCCACGACAGGGCTCTTTCAAGGCTCACAGAGTGAGCAGTTGGCCGGCCAGGCCGGCCTTACGCAAGGCGGCGATGGCCTTGTCGGCATCGGCCTTATTGGTATAGGGGCCGACGCGCACGCGGATCTTCTTGCCGCTGGGCGTGTCCACAGCCTGGGTGTAGGTCTTGATGCCCAGGCGTTCGACCTTCATGCGTGCGGCATGGGCCGTGGTGTTGTCGCCGAAAGCGCCCACTTGAACGATGTAGCGAGTATCAGCGTCGTCCTTGCTGTCCTTGGCCGTCGGCTTGGGATCAGGTTTGGCTTCCGGCTTCGCGGGGGTGGCCGGTTTCTTGTCCGCCGGTTTGGTCACCGCCACAGCCTGCGTCGGCTTGGCCTGGGCTGCAGGCTTCGCCACCTCGGGCTTCTTGGGCTCAGGTTTCGGCTCGGGCTTGGGTTCAGGCTTGCGGACCTCCGGCTTGGGCGCCGGTTTGGGTTCGGGCTTCGGCTCCGGCGCCTCGACGATCTCCTCGCGGGCAGCAGCCGCGGCTTCGCTGCGGGCGGCCACCTGGGCGCTGCGTTCGGCATCCAGCGCACGGCTGACCTGGGGCGGCACCACCGGTTCGGCAGGCCCTTGGGTGACCTTGCCGCTGGCCAGCCGCGTAGGCGGCGTGGTAGCAGGGGTGCCCGGCGCGGCCGCATTGACCACCTGAATGTCGGTGGCGAGCGGGCGGGGCTGGGTTTCGAACAACCAGGGAAAACCGATCACGCCAGCCCCCACCAGCACCGCCATTCCGATCA
>CALAKR010000112.1 GCA_937923225.1 uncultured Aquabacterium sp.
GGCCGCCGGCGCCCTGGGCGCCGATGCCGGCCGCGTGGTGCTGGACTGGCTGGAAAACGGCCGGGCCCTGGTGCGCGATGAGCGCAAGGGCGCGGTGGTGCCCACGGTGCGCATCCGCTATGTGGGCCAGCGTTGCGGCCCCTTGTGCGGGCATGGCGAAATCAGGGTGTCGCTGCCCGACGGCGCGCAGCCTTTCCTGGTCGCCTCGTGGTGGGTGTCCTGAGCTCTGCGTGGCGGTCAGGGATCAGCGGGTGCCTTGGGCGCGTGCCAGCAGCAAAGTCTTCTCCCGCTCGTTGAGGGTGAGTGATGCGGCATGCTCGAACTCGGTTCGGGCCTCGTCGTGCCGGCCCAGGCGGGCCAGCATGTCGCCGCGCGCACTGGGCAGCCAGGGATAGCTCTTGAGCGCCGGGTTGGCGCGCAGCGCATCCAGGATCTCCAGCCCGGCCTGCGGCCCGAAGGCCATGCTCACGGCCACCGCGCGGTTCAGCTCGATCACGGGTGAGGGCATGGTCTGCGCCAGCGCGTCGTACAGCGCGGCGATACGGGCCCAGTCGGTGGCGGGGGCCGTGGTGGCACGGGCGTGGCAGGCGGCGATCGAGGCTTGCAGCGCGTAGGGCCCCAGCGCGCGCGCCTGGGCCTGGCACAGCTGCTCGGCACGCTCCAGCGCGGCCAGGCCACGGCGGATCAAGAGGTGATCCCAGCGGGCACGGTCCTGGTCCATCAGCAGCACGGGGCGGCCTTGCGCGTCGGTGCGGGCCGCGCTGCGCGAGGCCTGCAGCTCCATCAGCGCGGCCAGGCCCAGCACCTCGGGCTCTTGCGGGGCCAGGCCGGTGAGCATGCGGCCCAGGCGCAGGGCCTCGTCGCACAGGGCGGGGCGCATCCAGTCGTCACCCGAGGTGGCGGTGTAGCCCTCGTTGAAGACCAGGTAGACCACCTCCAGCACCGAGGCCAGGCGCTCGCCCAGCGCGTCGCCGCGGGGCAGCTCGAAAGGCACCTGCGCGGCCGTGAGCGTGCGCTTGGCCCGCACGATGCGCTGCGCCACGGTGGGCTCGGGCACCAGGAAGGCACGGGCGATCTCGGCCGTGCTCAGGCCGCCCAGCAGCTTGAGCGTGAGCGCCACGCGCGCCTCGGTGGACAGCACCGGGTGGCAGGCGGTGAAGATCAGGCGCAGCAGGTCATCGCCGATCTGGTCGGCGCGGGCGGCGTCGAGCGCATCCACGAAGTCGGGCACGACAAGCGCCTCCTGTGCCTGAAGGTCCTGGCCGATCTGCTCCAGCTTGGCGCCGAGGGATTTGTCGCGGCGCAGGCGGTCGAGCGCCTTGTTCTTGGCCGTGGCCATCAGCCAGGCGCCCGGGTTGTCGGGCACGCCGGCCTCGGGCCAGTGCTCCAGCGCGCTGACCAGGGCATCTTGCGCCAGCTCTTCGGCCAGCCCGATGTCGCGCACCATGCGGGCCACCCCGGCGATGATCTTGGCGGATTCCATGCGCCAGACGGTGTCGATGGCGCGGTGGGTGTCCGTGGGTGAGTTCATCGTGCGGGGGGGCTTTCAGGCGCGCTGGGCGGTGAGGTTCAGAACTGTGCAGGGGCAGCGCTCATGTCCATGAACATCAGCTCCCACTGGTGGCCGTCCGGGTCTTCGAAGCCGTGGCCGTACATGAAGCCGTGGTCCTGCTTGTCCATGGGCGTGGTGCCGCCGGCTTCCAGTGCCTTGGCGACCAGCGTGTCCACCTGCTCGCGGCTGTCGCACGACAGGCACAGCAGCACCTCGGTGCTGGCCTTCGCGTCCGAGATGGGCTTCTTGGTGAAAGTCTGGAAGAAGGGCTCGACCAGCAACATGGCGTAGATGGTGTCGCTGATCACGATGCAGGCCGCTTGCTCGTTGGTGAACTGGGGGTTCACGCTGTAGCCCAGGTGGGTGAAGAAGGCCTTGCTGCGCTCAAGATCCTTGACGGGCAGGTTGACGAAGATCTGTTGGGGCATGGTGGATTCTCCGTGGGGATGTGGTGTATGAAGGGGCGGTTCAGCGTGTTTCGGCCACGGCCTTGAGCTGGGCCAGGCCGGCTTCGAAGTCACGGCCGATCATGTGGTCCATGTCGATGAAGATGCCGATCAGCTTGCTGATGTAGGGGCTGGGGCCGTGCATGGCCCAGGTCACCTGGGTGGCCTCGCCTTGCGGTGCCAGCGTGAACGAGATCTGGTTGCGGCCTTCAAATGGCTCGATCATGTGCAGCACCATGTCGACCCGGGTGGGCGCCTGGCCACCGGTGACCTCGACACTGCCCCTGCCAGCGTCCTTGTTGCCACTGAAATCGAAGGCCGCGCCCGGGCCGCTGGCGGGGCCCCGGTAGCTGGTCTGCATGGCCGGATCCTTCTTGGCGTAAGGGTTCCAGGTGTTGAACTGGTGCAGGTCGTTGATCAGCGGGAAGAGTTTGTCGGTGCCGGCCTGGACGACGGTGCTGCGCTGCACGGCGAAGGTGTCGGGGCGGGTGGTGGCGTACAGCAGCAGCGCGGCCACGGCCAGCACGACGATCAGGGCAATGGACTTGAGCATGGTGATCTCCTGAGGTGTTGTTTTGGGGATCGCGCTCAGGCGCCGCCGACGCCGATGTCGCGCAGGCGCTCGACGGATTCGCTGGGCGCGAAGTCATCGAGCTCGTACAGTTCGCGCACCTCGATCTCGGCGGCACGGCCCTGGCCCACGGGGTTGGGGAAGCGCCGCGTCCATTCCAGCGCCTCTTCGCGCGAGCGCACCTGGATCAGCGTATAGCCGGCCACCAGCTCCTTGGTTTCGGCGAAAGGGCCGTCGGTGATGGTGCGGCGGTCGTCGGCGCCGGTCTCGCTGAAGGTGATGCGCCAGCCCAGCCGGCTGGGCTTGAGCCCGGAGCCATCGAGCAGCACCCCGGCCTGGGCCAGTTGCTCGTGGTAGTCCGTCATGGCCTTGATGAGGGCTTCATCAGGCATCTGGATGCCGGTCTCGGCCTCGGTCTCGGCGGTGGCCTTGACGATGATCATGTAGCGCATGGGGCGTCTCCTGGGCGCGGCGGGCGCCGTCATGGTGCCCCTTCATCCACACGACGAAGCAGGCGGCATGTCATCGACAGGGTTGATCTAGGTGGAAACCCTTTGATGGGCGACACCTGCCAGCGCTTCCATCAGCCCTGGTCGTCGAAGCAGGGCCCCAGGCCGCGCACTTCCACCGTGCACCATTGGGCGGCCGGGCATTCGGCGGCGATGGCCACGGCCTCCTCGCGGGTCTTGCAGCTCAGCAGGAAGAAGCCGCCGATCATCTCCTTGGCCTCGGCAAAGGGGCCGTCGACGATGCTGGCGCGGCCCTCGCGCACCGTCACGCGTGCGCCTTGAGCGGCCGATTGCAGCGATTCGCTGGCCAGCAGCAGGCCGCGCTCCTTCAGGCCCTGGCCGAAGCGCACCATGCTGGCGTAGGCCTCCTGGCCCTCGGCCTCGGTGCGGGTGCGGCGTTGGCCGACGGGCTCGATGATCAGCAGCATGTAGCTCATGGCGGGCTCTCTGTTTTGGGGGATCCAAGGGCAATCGATGATACGTGCCCCGTGTTCAAGGGGGATGTCAGGCGTGCACTGTTCACACCCGGACAAGGGGTGGCCGCCATGGTCGGTGATTGCCCTGACCCCTGGCTGGGTGCGTGGTGCCACGATGAACTCACCCGGCCCACACCGGACCCGCCCTTCCACCACCTCAACGCTCGGAGCACGCCCATGAACCCCATGCCCACCCTCGAGATCGTCAACCTCTATGGTCTGAACATCCATGCCGGCGGCTGGCCCAAGCTGGGCTGGTGCCGTGTCGAGCTCGACGACGAGGTCTGAGCGCACCAAGCCGGGCGCGCAAAGCCGGACCTTTGGCGCGCGCGCTGCCCCTGGTGCCGGCAGGTTCTTGGCAAGTTGGCAAGATGGGACCCTCGCCTGGAGCGTTGCCATGGACACCAAGACACCCCCGGCGGGGGGCGGTGCCGGGCCTTTGCAGCCCGCGTCCCTCGTGCCGACCACTTTCCGCCAGTTGCTCTACCGCTACTGGTTCTTCGGCTGGCTGTTCCGCGACGTGAACCGGCCGAACCTGCTCGAACGCGCGGCGGCCTGGCGCCACAACCAGCACCAGGCGCGCTGGCTGCCCACCTACCTGCGGCGCTGGGCCGTGATGACGCTGCTGTGCTTCGGCATTGCTGCGCTGGTCGAGCATGGTGTAGGCGCACCGGCGCTGTCGGCGGTGTTCTACGTGCAGGCGGCGCTGGGCGTGACCTTCAACGTGGTGACCTCGGTGATGCTGCTGGGCCTGAAGATGCTGCCCGCACCATTTTGAGTGCCCCAGGTCTGGGCTGCGCCCAGCCCGCCCCCCGTGGGGGGCAAGGAAACTTGGGGCGGCCCGGCGTTTCCTTGAAAGCACCTTGTGCCGGGCGTTGGCTGCCGGCATCAACGTGGCCGCAGGCGTTGACCATGGGCCACCTGCGCGCGTATCCTGCCTGATGAGTCCACCAGCCCCGCCACCACGGGGACACGCTCCATGAAGAGCAGCGCACCGCCGCAGGCCTCGCAAGACACTGCCAAGGGCCCGCAAGCCGCCACCAGCCGCCGGCGGCATGACCGACTCTCCCTGCGCTGCCCTGTGCTGATCCAGCTGGCCGCGCCCCCGGAGCGCGAGGGCACCCTGCAGGACATGAGCCCGCAAGGCCTGTCGCTGTTCACCGCCCGCCCCATCGAGCCCGGTTCGCGCTGCACCCTGCGCCTGGTGCTGCCGCTGCCCTCCGGCCCACGTGAGGTGGCGCTGGCGGCCAAGGCGGTCTATTCCTCGTACACCGGCCCGGGCGTGTTCCGCATCGGCATGCTGTTCATGGCCTTGTCGCCCGATGCGCAGGCCGCCTTGCACGAACTGCTGGGCTGAGGGCTGGCGCTAGCCCGAGGTGTTCCGGCGGGCCTGCTCGCGCACTTCCAGGGGGGTCTTGCCGGTCCAGCGGCGCACGGCGCGGTGGAAGGTGCTGGTGTCGGCATAGCCCGCCAGCCGGGCCACGTCGGCCAATGGCAGGCCGGTGTGCTCCAGGTGGCGCATGGCCTCTTCGCGGCGCACGTCTTCCACCAGGGTCTTGAAGTTCAGGCCCAGCTCGGCCAGCCGGCGCTGCAGTTGGCGCGCCGAGGGCATGGCGCCGGGCGCGAGCCCCTGGGCCATGCGCTGCGACAGCACCTCCAGCGTGGGCACCAGGCCTTCCTCGCGCAGGCTGTGGGCCACCTGCTGGCGCAGCTGGGCCACGGCCTCGCCGGCCTGCTGGCCCAGGGTCTGCAGCCGCTGGCCGGCCTGCGAGCTCATCAGCGCGTGCACGGCTGGGTCGGCATTGGGGTTGGACCAGCCCAGCCAATCGAGCGGCATCACCTCGCGGCAATCGGGCATGTCAAAGCGCAGGGGCGCTTCCACGAAGCGCTGCAGCGGGCCGGGGTCAGCCGGCGCGGGGCAGGGCAGGTCCAGCCGCAACGGCACCAGGGCGCGGCCCGACACCCAGCGGGCAAAACCCAGGCGCGAGGCCACGAAGAAGGTCCAGAACTCGGTGCTGCGCGGCACGGGGCCCAGCAGTTCCTGGCGCGCCTCGATGGTGTTGCCCACCACCTGGTGCTGTCCGCGGATCTCGGTGCACAGCAGTGACTGCAGCTTTTCGAACAGGGCCAGGGCGTCGCCGCCAGAGGCGCTGCTCATCACCGCGTAGCCCAGCGAGCCCATGTGGGCTGGCCGTACGAGGCTGGCGATGCGCAAGGGCGCGTTCGCGTCTCCGCACAGGTGGGCGGCCACCACCAGGGCTTGCGAGAGCCGGGCACTGGGCACGCGCAAGTGCTCGTCGGCCAGTTGGGCCAGGCTCATGCCCAGCGCCTGGCACACGGGGGTGGCGTCGACGCCCTGTGCCTGCACGTAGTCGACCACCACGCGCGTGAAGGGCGCGTAGTAACCGGCAGGGGGCATGGCCGGTGCGGTGTCGGAGCTGACAGCAGGTGTTGACATCAACCGAGCATGGTAACGAATGTGAGGGCGTGTGGCGTGGCAAAAGTGCCGCCGCTGGAGCGGCCCTGAGTTGTTTGCACGGTGTCTATGCAAGGGCCCAAGGGCTTGTCCGGAGGCCCTTTGGGCCGACCGGCCAACGGGCCGGTGGCTGCGGCCAATGACATCACCGGCGCCAGCGCCGAGCATGACAGGCATTGAATGCCCTATCTCCCCTCCGGAGGCCACGCCATGTCCGCCCTGCCCTCATCGCTTCCCCTGCAGCCCCCTTCGCGTCATGGCGCTGACCTGGCCACCGGCCGGCGCATGGCCCGGGGCGTGCGCCTGCTGATCCGCGGCAACCCCGAGGCCACGCCGCAGCAGTGGGACGCCCTGGGCGCCGCCCTGTGGCGCGGCGACCCCCAGGCCGATGCCTTGGTGGCCTGGCTGTACCAGGTGGGCATGGGCGTGGGGCGCCCCTTGCTGGAGCGCGCTCTCGAGCGGGGCCTGGAGGCCGTGCCCGATGCGCCTGCACCCCTCGTTGACTTCATCCGCTACGTGGAGACACCGCCCGCCTGGGTGGATCCGGCCAAGCTGCGCGACGGTGCGCGCTTCATCCACCGCGCGGGCCGCTTCGGCATGCTGGTGCTGCGCGAAGCGGGCCTGATGGCCGGCTACCAGGCCGGCGCCATCAACCAGGCCCTGGTGATGACCGGGGCACTGGCGCGCGGTGCCCAGCGGCGCGTGGCCGAAACCACCTCCTGGTGGGTCGACGCCACGGCCGAGGACGGCATGTCGCGCTTCAGCCCCGGCTTCAAAAACACCCTGCGCGTGCGCGTGCTGCACGCCATCGTGCGCCGCAGCCTGCTGGGCCGCGACACCTGGGACCGCAACACCCTGGGCATGCCGCTGAACCAGGTGGACATGCAGGCCACCTACCTGGGCTTCAGCGTGGTGCACCTGATGGCGCTGCGCGTGAGCGGCGTGCTGGTCAGCCGACGCGATGCCGAGGGCATGATGCACCTGTG